>JBKJOI010000711.1:0-14170 GCA_046595695.1 Haliangiales bacterium
GCACGCCCTCCTCGGGCAGGGAGATCGCGGGCATCATGGCGGTGGCGCCAGTGCGCAGGCTGAACTTCTCGCGGTCCTTGGCGCTGATCGAGCCGTCGTCCTTGTAGCGGTCCTCGACCGGTAGCTCATCCGCCTTGTCGGAGACCGGCAAGGCATCGGGCGACTGTGGCGCCTTGGCCGCGGCTTCGGCGGCAGCGGCGTCGAGCTCGCCCTTCTTGAACCACATGGTCTCGCGGAACTTGCCCTTCTGCGCCTGCGCAGGCGCCGGCACCACCGGCGCCTTGCCCTTGCCACCAGCGCCCGCGTCGGCGATGACCGGGCCGGGCGGCCCGACCGGCGACGACGGCGTCTTGGGTGCGGCCGCGATGACGGGCGCGGGCACGAACGGCGCGGGCGCGGGCACGAACGGCGCGGCCATCGGCGCCTGCGCCATCAGGGTGGAGGCGAGCGCGGGCTGTGCGGGCGGCGGTTGCATGGCCGCGGCGGGCGCGACGATCGCGCCGCGGATGGTCGCGAGCTCCGCCGCTGCGGCGGCCGCGGCGCCGTTGCCGGTCGTGGCGACGGGCGGCGGCGGGAAGTTGGTGCCGAACCCGCCGATCATGGTCTTGCCGGCGGCCGCCGAGTCGATGGCCGCGGCGGCAGGAGCGCCGCCGGTCGCGAGCGTCTCGATCTCGCTCAGCATCTGGCGCAGCGTCATGTGCCGCTTGCTCGACGACTTCTCGAGCGCGCGGAGGATGAGCTTCTCGACCGCGGGCGGGATGCTCGCGCCCGCGGGCTTGAGCGTGGGCGGCATGGGCGCCGTGTCGATCACCTGCTGCAGCACCTGCGCGGGCGCGCCCGCGAACGGGGGCTCGCCGGTGAGCATGTAATAGAGCAGCGCGCCCAGGCTGTAGATGTTGGAGCGCTGATCGACCGCCTTGCCCTCGGCCTGCTCGGGGGACATGAACTCGGGCACGCCCGAGATCTTGTCGGAGAGCGGCACGGGCAGCGCGAAGTTGGTGACCTTCACGCGATCGCCGTCGAACCAGATAACGTTCTTGGGCGCCACGTCGCGGTGTATCACGCCCTGCTTCGCGGCCTCGGCCAGGCCCTCGCCGATGCCGAGGGCGAGCTTGAGCGCACGCTCCACCGGCAGTGGCGCGGCCGCGACCACGCGCTCGAGCGACGTCCCGGGCACGGCCTCCATGGCCACCCAGTGCTGCTCGCCCTGCTTGCCCGACTCGATCACGCGCACCACGTGGTCGTTGGCGATCTTCTGCAGTTGTTTGAGCTCCTTCTCGACGCGCTGCGCCGCGGCCGGTGTCGAGACCACCGCGGGCGCCACGAACTTGACGGCGCAAGCCAGGTTGGTCGTCGCGTCGCGGGCCGCGAACACCTGGCCCGTCCGATGGCCACCCGCACCCGCGCCGAGGGCGAAGCGCCCACCGACGACGTTGCTGGAGGCCGACGGTGCAGCCGCGGCTGACGCCGCCTCCTGCACGATGTCGAGACGCCCACCATCGTTGGGACAGAAGTTGGCATCGTTGGGGAACGACGCGTGGCAGATGGTGCAACGCTTCATGACCCACCCCAGGGCGACAAGTGCGTGCGCATGTGCATACCGGGGCACGAGCTTACTGGATTCCTCAAACGGTCACAACTAGTTGCAACCCAATCTGAGAGAGGTGCCTCAGGCACGGTCTCGTTACAGGCTGGACACACGAACTTTCTTCGCCTGGCTGGTTCGCTTGGCTCCCTTGGCTGCTTTGGCCTGGCGCTACGCGCCGCCAGGCGGCGGACGCGATCGAATGAGCTCGAGCGAAGGGACCAAGTGCGCTGGACGGTGCGACGAAGCTGTGGAATGCTTCGCTTCGTTCGCTGGCGCTTTCGAAGAGTGCGGTCTGCAGCACGTCGGGGGCGCAAGGGTGGAGGTCTACATGCGCATCGTGCCCGCGTTCTTCGCCTCTGGTGGAGATTTCCTCCGTGACTACCGCGCAGCCGAACCTGAGTTCGATGGGCCGGCGCTGCTCTGCCGCACCCGGAGCGAGTTCGGGGTCGGCGAGGACGTGATGGTCGAGGTCGGCCTGCCCGGCTTGCCCAACCGGGTGCGCCTGGTCGGTCAGGTCGGAGGCCCCGGACCGGGCGGGAGCGGGGTCTGGGTCGTGATGTCGATCGACGACAGACCCAGCCTCGATTTCGTCGTCGCGCAGGCGCGCAAGTTCGGCGGCGCGGCCATCGCGCGCCACCACGAGCGCTTCCCGATCACGCTGCCGTGTGATTGGCAGATCGAGGGCGGCTCGGCGCGCGTGCTGTCGACGACCGAGGACGTCAGCGCAGGCGGCGCGTTCGTGCGTGCGCTCGCGCCGCCCGTGGTCGGGACCCCCGTGAAGGTGGAGCTCTCGGCCACATCGACCGGACCGCTCGCGCTCCACGGCCAGGTGGTCTGGATACGCCGCGACGAGCGGCAAGGCGGCATGGGCGTGCGCTTCGCCGATTGCTCGGGCGACAGCGGCCGGCGACTGCGCGAGATGTTGCGTCACGCGTCCGAACGCGGCGTCGTCGCCCTGACCGTCTGATCGATCGGTCGGAGCGGAGAAGCACTCGGATCAGGCAGTCGAAGCTGCCCGCCTATGGGGAAGGAAGACGGCCTGCGGTGCAGGCCGATCATGAGCGCGTGAGAAAGCTACGGCGCGCTCGCTCCGCCGGCTGGCGGCTCCGGCTTACTTCTTGGAGCCGACGCCGGGATCGCCGAGGCCGGCGAACAGCTCGGACGCCGACGGCGTGCTCTTCTTGGACTCCGTGCGCTTGCGCTTACGGCCAGCGTTCTTGTGGGTACGTGCGCGGCGCTTCTCGGTGACGGCGGTGTTCGAGGCCATGGTGATCTCCGAATCGAGAAAAAAGCTTAGGGACGCGGATAGATAGCCGACCCGCGCGGGCATGTCAAGCACCCTGCCCGCCTTGGCGACGTGGGCGCGGGCGAGCTACAGCGGGTTCGCGACACGCTCGACGCTGTAGACGCCGCTGATCCGCTGGAGCGTGCGCATGACGTGCTTGAGCTGCTCGAGGTCGGCCACCGCGAACTGGAAAGTATTCACGGCCTTGGCGTCGTCGGTGGCGCGGCAGTGGGCCTGCGCGATGTTGACCCCGGCGTCGGAGAACGACTGCGAGATGTGGGCGAGCAGCCCTGGCTTGTCGGCACAGACGACCTGGACCGAGACCGCGCGCGAGGTCTTGGTGCTGATGTCCCAGTCGACGTCGACACGCCGCTCGGGCTCGAGGTCGAGCGCCTTCTGGCAGTCGCGCGTGTGCACGGTGACGCCGCGGCCGCGCGTGATGAAGCCCATGATGCTGTCGCCGGGCAGCGGCGCGCAGCACTTGGCGAAGCGCACCAGCACGTCGCCCTCGCCCGCCACCTTGATGCCGTTCGACGAGGTCGACTTCTTGGTGACCTTGCGGATGAGCTTGGTGATCGGGTTCGAGCTCTGCTGGGCCTCGTCCTTCGGGCCCTCCTTGCGCCGGTCCTCGGGCACGAGCACCGCGACCACCTGCGGGCCGGTGATCTTGCCGTAGCCGATCATCGCGATGAGCTCGTCGACGGTGCCGGTCTTGAGCTCGGTCACCACCTTCTCGATCTCGCCATTCTTGAGGGATTTGGAGAGCGACACGCCCCAGCGCTTGAGCTCGCGCTCGAGCAGCTCGTGGCCGAGGGTGCGCGCGCGCTCGCGCTGCTCGGTGCGCAAGAGGTTGCGGATCTTGGCCTTGGCGCGCGAGGTGACGACGAACTTCAGCCAGTCCTTGTTCGGCTTCTGGTTCGGCGAGGTCAGGATCTCGAGCGTATCGCCGTTGCGCAGGTGGTACTTGAGCGGAACGATCATGCCGTTCACGCGCGCGCCCGAGCACTTGTTGCCGACGTCGGTGTGGATGGCGTACGCGAAGTCGATCGGGCAGGCGCCCTTGGGTAGCGCGCGCACGTCGCCCTTGGGTGTGAACACGTAGACCTCGTCGGTGAAGAGATCGATCTTCACCGACTCGATGAACTCGGTCGGATCCTTGAGGTCCTGCTGCCACTCCATGAGCTGGCGCAGCCAGGCGAACTTCTTGTCGTCCTTGTCCTTGCCGGCGCCGTTCGCGCCCTGGGGCAGCCCGGGGCGGCCTTCCTTGTACTTCCAGTGCGCCGCGATGCCCTCTTCCGCCACCTTGTGCATGTCGGTGGTGCGGATCTGGATCTCGATGCGCAGGCCCTGCGGGCCGATCACCGAGGTGTGCAGCGACTGGTACATGTTGGGCTTGGGCAGCGCGATGTAGTCCTTGAAGCGGCCCGGGATGGGCGTCCACTTCGAGTGCGCGACGCCCAGCGCCTGGTAGCACTGCTGCAGAGAGTCGGTGACCACGCGGAAGCCGATGGCGTCGTAGATCTGATCGAGATCCCGGCCGCTCTTCTTCATCTTCTGGTGGATCGACCACAGGTGCTTGGCGCGCCCGCGTACCAGGCTGGGCACGCCACCCTCGGCCATCTCCTTGGTAATCTGGCGCTCGACGTCCTCGATGTACTTCTTGCGCTCCTTCTCGGTGCGGTCGATCTGCAGGCGCAGCTGCTCGAACTCACCGGGGTAGAGGTACTTGAACGACAGGTCCTCGAGCTCGCACTTGACCCACATGATGCCGAGGCGGTTCGCCAGCGGCGCGTAGATCTCCATGGTCTCGCGGGCGATGCGCTCCTGCTTCTCGGGCGCCATGTGCTCGAGCGTGCGCATGTTGTCGAGCCGGTCGCACAGCTTGACCAGGATGACCCGGATGTCCTTGGCCATCGCCAGGAGCATCTTGCGAAAGTTCTCCGCCTGACGTTCCTCGCGGGTGTTCCAGGCGATCTTGCCCAGCTTGGTGACGCCGTCGACCAGAAAGGCGACCTCCTGGCCGAACACCGCCTGCAGCTCCTCGACCGTGGCGCTCGTGTCCTCGACGCAGTCGTGCAAGAGGCCCGCGCACAGGCTGGGCACGTCCAGGCGGAGCTCTGAGATCACCGACGCCACCGACAGCGGATGGACGACGTACGGATCCCCCGACTTTCTCAATTGGCCGTCGTGCGCCTTGGCGGCGAACACGTAGGCCTTCTTGATCATGTCGAAGTCAGCGGCGGGGTGGTAACCCTCGACGCGGGTCAGGATGTCGGCGAGTCTGATCATGGGCGAGACGGAGTAGCGCCCATCATAACGCTCCGCAGTGAGCCTCGCCAGATGCGAGACACGCGCGGATCGCGGATCTTCGAGCTTTCGACAGCCTATCGGCTGATTTGTCCCTAGTGCGGGTACGAGTAGCCGCCCACGGACTCGATACCGCGTGGGTTCAGGGTCTCGTTACGGTCGTCCTTGGGCTCGTCGCCCGGACCCTCTTCGGGCTTGAAGCCCTCATGCTTGGGGTCGTAGAGGTTCCAGGTGAAGCGGTAAGCCACGCCGCCACGCTCGAGCACGAGCGTGAGCCGCTTGATCTTCTGGTGGAAAAGATCGGGCGCGTAGAAGACCACGTCGCCGGTGCCCTTGAAGAGGTCGACCTTGTCGAGCGGGACGCGCTGCTTGTAGCCGTCGTTGCGCGTGCCGACGACGTCACCGAACATGTTGTACTGCGCGGTGCGCCGCTCGTAGTCCCAGACTTGGCCGGTGTGCTTGTTGGCGCGCGTCTCCTTGGTCTGCGGATAGTAGACGTGCCCGCGGTCGTCCTCGAGGTGCGCCTTCCAGCCGTTCACATCGGTGAACTCTTCCCACTTGTGCACGAGCGTGACGTGGAAGCGCAGGCGATCGCGCGAGATCACCGAGAACCAGGCGCTCTGGTACATCTTGAAGGCGCGCGGGATGTCCATGTCGCGCACCTGGATGTGCAGGTGCTTGGACTCGCGCAGCACCTCGGCTGCCGGCAACGCCAGAGGATTGGGTTGCGTGGTGTGAGCCGTCAGTGTGGTCGAACAACCCGCGGCGACCCCGACACCCAACGACCCTGCCAATAGACAGACCGACACCAGTCGTGCCCCGCGCATGACGACCTCCAGCGGACTTCGACCCGAACGATCTCCTTGATAGTGGCCAAGCACCGGCCGAAAGACAAGCGGCCAGGCGCGAGGAGATCCAGATTTAAGCGCAAGCGAACAGTCGCCCTCAGCGAGGGTGACAATCGCCTTCACGATGGCAGGGTTGCGCGCTAGCGGGGCAAGAGGCCGCCGCCGTCGCGCACCTGGCGCACCAGCGCCTCGGCGTGCGCGCCGGCGCGATCGATCTGCACGTGCGCGGCGACGTAGACCGAGCGGATCTCGTCGTAGGCGCGCTCGAGCTCGTCGTTCACGATCAGGTAGTCATAGTTGCCATACTCCTGCAGCTCGCGCTTGGCCATGGCCAGGCGGCGCTCGATCACCTCCGACGCGTCGGTGGCGCGGCGGCGCAGGCGCTGCTCGAGCACCTCGAGTGAGGGCGGCAGGATCCAGATCATGACCGCGTCGGAGGCAAACTGTGTCTTGAGCTGGCGGCCGCCCTGCCAGTCGATGTCGAAGAGCACGTCCTGGCCGCCCTCGAGCGCGGCCGCCACCTCGGCGCGTGGGGTGCCGTAGTGGTTGCCGTGGACCTCGGCCCACTCGGCGAACTCGCCCGCCTCGGCCATGCGCCGGAACTCGTCGGTCGACACGAAATAGTAATCGACACCCTCGCGCTCGCCCGGACGCGACTTGCGCGTCGTGTACGACACCGAGAACTTCACCTTGGGAAACTCTTTCATGAGCCGATGGCACAGCGTCGTCTTGCCCGCGCCCGAGGGCGACGAGACCACGACCAGGAGCCCGCGCCGGTGTCCTAACTGCTGCATCCCCGTCACTCCACGTTCTGGACCTGCTCGCGGATCTTCTCGAGCTCGGCCTTCGCTTCGACGACGCGGCGTGCGATCTCGGCCGCCTGCGACTTGGATCCGATGGTGTTGATCTCGCGCCCCAGCTCCTGGGTCAAGAAGTCGAGGCGACGGCCGACCGGATTGTCCTCGGCCACCAGGGCCACTGCCTGATCGAGGTGGCTGCGCAGACGCACGAGTTCCTCGGTGACGTCCATGCGGTCGGCGAGCAGCGCCACTTCCTGGGCGAGGCGCGCCTCGTCCACGCTGGGTGCGCCGGGCGTGGACGACAATAGCCGCTGAACACGCTCGGTGAGGCGCTTGCGATGCTCGTCGGGCGCGCTCGCGGCGATGGCGGCCACGTCGTTGGCGAACTCGCGCAGCCGGGTCAGCCGGGCGCTCAGATCCCTGGCCAGCGTGTCACCCTCGCGCTTGCGCATGCGCACGAGCTCTTCCAGCGCGGCCTCGAGCGCGTTCGCCACCGCCTCGGGATCGGCCGTCGATTCGCCGACCTGGAGCACCCCGGGCTGCGCGGCCACGAGCTCGAGCGGCACCTGGCCGGAGAGCCCGAGCGCGACACGCAGCTCCTCCAGCGCGGCGGCCACGCCGCGCGCGAGCGCCACGTCGACGCGGGCAGCGGCGGCGCCTGACACGCCCTCGTCACGGACTGAGAGCGTGAACGCGCCGCGCTCGGCGCGCTTGCGCACCGCGGCAATGACGCGCTCCTCGAGCGCGGCGTCGAGCGGGCCGGAGCGCAACTTGAGGTCGAAGAAGCGGTGGTTGACCGAGCGCACCTCGACCGTTGCGCGACGACCCGCCCGCTCCGCGACTCCGCGTCCGTGACCGGTCATGCTACGCATCGATAAAGGAACGTAACACAGCCGACTGACCTCAGTATTGGCTGAGACTGCCATCGTCACGGGCGCGCCGCAGGGCCCGCACATGAGCGAGCGCCGCGAGCGGCCAGACGATCGCAGCGAAGCCGGCCAGGATGGCGAGCGGCCGGCCGATCGCGGCCACATCGGCGCCCTCGAAGAGCGCCGCGCGCAGCGCCTCGAGCGCCGGCGCGATGGGCAGGAGGTGCGCGAGCAGGCGCGCCCACTCGGGCAACGCCGAGGTCGGATAGAAGACGCCGCCCAGCGTGACCGCGCCGAGCCACGCGAGCGCCGAGATCGGATCGGTGCGCCGCAGCGTCATGGCGAGCGCGCCGCCCAGCACGCCCAGGCCGACGAACGCGACCAGCGCGAGCATGCCGGCGAGCGCGACGGCGGCGAGATCGGCGTGGCCGAAATCGACGTCGAAGAGCAGCGCGCCGGCGAGGAAGTAGACGGCCAGCCGGGCCAGCCCGGCGAGCACGTCGTGGAGGCCGGAGGCGAGCACGATGTGACCGGCGCTCGCCGCGGTCGACAGCACCGCCTCGAGGGTGCCCTCGAGCTGCGCCTGGCGCACGCGCGCGGACCAGGCGCTGGCCGCGACGTGGAACAGCTCGGCGACGGCGAGGCCGACCAGCCAGAAGCCGAGGTAGCCGCCGGGCACGGCGGGCTGGCTGGCACCGCTGCTCTCGCCGAGGAAGCGGGCGAGCGCACCGAACGAGGCCAGCGCAACCAGCACGGAGGCCACGCGCAGCAAGAAGGACAGCCGGTAGCTGCGCGCGATGCGGAAGTCGCGGCGCAGGAACGCGGCGGCGACCCGAGCGAACGAAGGCGGCGGCGGATCGGAAGCATCAGCCAAGCGCCGCCTCCAGACCGTCCACGCTGCCTGCGTAGGCGACGCGCCCGTCGCGCAGCACCACGCCGCGCGCGGCGACCGCGCGCGCGTCGTCGAGGAGGTGGGTGCACAGCAGCACCGCCGCGCCCGCCGCGGCCAGCTCGCGCACGAGCTCGCGCACGGCGCGCGCGGCCGCCGGATCGAGGCCGCTGGTCGGCTCGTCGAGCAGCCAGGCGCGCGGCGCGCCGAGCAGGCCACGCGCGAGCGACAGCCGCTTGTGCATGCCGGTCGACAGCTCGGCCACGCGCCGATCGCCGGCGTCGCCGAGGCCGACGCGCGCCAGCGCCGCGTCGATGCGCGCGCGCGCGGCCACGGCGTCGTGGCCGGCGAGCGCGGCGAAGAACTCGAGGTTCTCGCGCGCGGTAAGCCGCCACGCGAACGAGCGCGCGTCGCCGCCGACGTACACGGCGGCGCGCCGCAGCCCCGCGCCGCCGCGGCCGAGGTCGTGCCCGGCGACCGCGCCGCGCCCGCGCGACGGCGACACCAGGCCCGCGAGCGTCTTCAGCAGGGTGCTCTTGCCCGCGCCGTTCTCGCCCATGATCGCGACGATCTCGCCCGCCGCCACGCGCAGGTCGATCGTGTCGAGCGCCCGCCGCGGGGTGCCACGCAGCCGCAGCGCGGCGAGGTCACGCCAGCTGGCCGCGCCGCGGTAGTCCTTGCCGAGCCCCTCGGCGACGACGATGTCGGCGGTCATGCCCCGGAGGTCACTACGGGCGCCTTCATCACAGGCGCGCTTCGTGCCGGCCGTCGGCTCCGCCGCCGGGCGTCTGCTGCGCAGCCGCGCTCACTTCTGGTACTTCTCGACCCAGCGGTTGTGCTCCTCGTAGGTCTTCGAGAACACGTGCTCGCGCTCGTTCTTGGCCACGAAGTAGAGGTACTCCGACTTCTCCGGGGCCATGACCGCCTCGAGCGAGGCGCGGCCCGGGTTGGAGATGGGCCCGGGCGGCAGGCCCGCGTGCTGGTACGTGTTGTACAGGTTGTCCGCGTCGTCGAGCTGCTTGCGGAACAGCCGCCCGGCCGGGTCCCACGCGCGGCAGGCGGCGCTCTTCTGCGCCGGGATCGTGCAGCCGTAGCGGATCGTCGGGTCGGTCTCCAGGCGGTGGCTCTTGAAGCTGGGCAGGAGCAGCCGGTTGTAGAACACCGACGCGACGCGCGGGCGCTCCCCCGGTGATCCGGTCTCCTTCTCGACGATCGAGGCCATGGTCACGACGTCGCGGTCGTTCCAGGACAGGTCCTTCTTGATCTTGCCCAGGTGCTTGGCGTGCTTCTTGGCCAGGTCGTCGTAGACCTCGCGGTGGCGGCGCACCAGGCGCTCCAGCACCGACTTGGGCGACGACGGCACCTTGAAGTCGTAGGTGTCGGGGAACAGGTAGCCGTCGGCGGTCTCGCCCGAGATCCCCTGCTCCTTCAGCCACGCCGGGTCGCGCGCCAGCTTCTCCAGCTCGCCGGCGTCGGCAATGCCGGCCGCGGCGACGAGCGCGCACACCTCGCGCAGGTTCTTGCCCTCGGGGATCGTCACCGAGGCCTCGAGCTCGGGCACGCCCTTGACGATGGTGTCGAGGATCTCGCGCGGCGCCATGTCGTCGCGCAGCACGTACTTGCCGGGTTTCACCTGGTTGGCGAGGCCGCGGTGCATGGCGTAGAGCCGGAACCAGTTGGGCCGGTCGACGACCTGGGCGGCAGCCAGCGCGCTCGCCACCTGCGGGAACTTCATCCCGCGGGCGATCTCGACGGTGACCGGCTGGCCCTTGCCGCCGTGCTTGCGCTCGGGGTAACGCAGCACCTCACGGCCGGCCAGGAGGCCGACCGTGATCAGGATCAGGATCGTCCCGGCGACGGTGATCAGCGCGATTCGAAAGGACTTCTTCGACATGAACCCGCGGAACTTAACCCGGGCCGCGGCGCGCGTCGAGCCAGCCCTGGAGGATGAACGCCGCGGCCTGCTGATCGATCACCTGCTTGCGCCGCGCGCGCGACAGGTCGGCCTCCATGAGCGCGCGGTTCGCACCCGCGGTCGAGAAGCGCTCGTCCCAGGTCTCCACCGGCGTCGCGTCGCCGAAGCGCGCCACCAGCGCATCGATGAGCACGCGCACCCGGCGGGCGCGCGGGCCCTCGCGCCCGGACAGCTCGAGCGGCAGGCCGACCACGATGCGCTCGACGTTCAGCTCGGCGACCAGCTCGGCCACCCGCACCACGTCGAGCTTGGTGCCCTTGCGCGCGATCGTCTCGCGCGGATGCGCGGCCAGGGCGAGCTCGTCGGTCGCAGCCACACCGATGGTCTTGGAGCCGACGTCCAACCCGAGCACACGCATGGTGGGCATGCTAGCGTCCCAGCCCATGTCAGACCAGCCTCCCGGCGGATCGCCTCCCGGCGGTCGTCCCACCGCTCCTCGTCTCCAGCTGCAGCTCGACGAGGACACCGCACAGGGCATGTACTCGAACCTCGTGCTCATCAACCACACCGAGAACGAGTTCGTCCTCGATTTCGTGTTCTTCGCGCCCGGCGCGCCGCGCGCCAAGGTGCGCGCGCGCATCATCTCGTCGCCGCGTCACGCCAAGCGCCTGGTGCGCGCGCTGCAGACCAACATCGAGAAGTTCGAGGAGCGCTTCGGCGAGATCGAGGCGGGCGGCGGCACCGACGACGACCCGATCGTTCACTAGGCGGTCAGGACTCCTCTCGCGCGCATCGGCACCCGTCCTGGCCGATATCGGCGACAAATCCGTCGACGACGCGCTCGACTTCTCCTGCGGGCTGGCGACGGCGCACCGGCGCGACTGGACGCGCCGCGCGGCGTACAGCCGCCGTTGGTCCACCTGCCGAGGTACACGAGGAACTCGACGAGCAGCTTGCGCTCCTCGCCGTGCAGAGCGTTCCTCGCCGATGCGCAGATCCCGTGGGCAGTTGATGCACGGGCAGGGGCCGTCGGGCGACCGCGTGGAAGTCCAAGCCGAGCTGGTACATGGTCTCGACGGAAGACTAGATGGACCCACCCGATGCGCAGCGCTTCATGGCCAAGCGCGCCTCGGCAACCACCGTCGAGATCAAGGGGGCCACGTGCTCCGCCAGGCAGATGAAGATCACGCGCCTGGCGAGCGCGAGCGGCAAACTATCCAGGGGCCCACGCGTACGTGGGGACGCCCACGCACATCGATGAGCGGCTTAGCGCGGTGAATCCATCATCGGCGAAGCGGCTGCCACGACCGCCATGGGCATCACCAAGTTCAAGCGGCGCCCTTATCCGAAACGCTCATTGAGTTTGACCTCACATCGTGGACTTCCGGCGCCGCCGCTTGTCGTTGCGAAGAAGTGTCCAGTACCCCACGAGCCCAGAGCTCGAGTATCGTCAGCGACCACAGCTTCGGGTAGAGCGCGCCGGGTTCGCGTCTCGAAACGTCGTCGCGAAGCTGGGCAACCGCGGCGGGATCGAGCAGGCCTCGTTTCTGGACAGTTTCCGGAGCACACATCTCTTCGACCAGCCTGCGCGCGGGCCCCTGCATCCAGCCCACGTGAGGGAGCGCGAACCCACGCTTGGGCCGCGAGGCGACCTCTGGAGGGAGCACATCTCGCAGTGCCTCGATCAGCACGCGCTTGGCGCCGCTGTTCGCATACACGGCGTCGTTCGCCCCGACGCGCAGCTTGTGCTCGTCGGCACAGCTGCGTGCGAACTGCCCGATCTCGATGTCGACAAACGGGACCCGCAGCTCGAGGGAGTGCGCCATGCTCGTGGCATCGCTGTCGCGCAAGAGCTGGTCTCGCATGTAGACATCGACGTCGAGCAGGCACGACCACCCGATGGCGCTCTCGCGCCCGCTGGCATGTGCGCTAGCCCGGCGGTCGAGCTCGCTCTCGAGCGTCATGGAGTCCCGAACGCCGCGCGGCGTGCTCGACAAGCCAGCCGTTTGGGCCGGCGTGAAGACCGAGTGAGTCTGCATCCAGCGTGCGGTCGGGGAGCGGCGAGCGGATTGTCGATCGAGCAAGGCGCGCCAGCGCCCATGGGGCATATGCGGTGCAGCCAAGTAGGCCGCTCCACCCACCAGAGCTTCCATGCGGCCGCGAGACGTTCCGTGGAGCGCCATCCGACGCGTGACCGGATACCCCGCGAACCACTCGTCGCCGCCGAGGCCAGAGAGCACGGCGCGCACGTCGCGCGCCGCGGCGCGCGAGATCAGCCAGGTGTTCAGGCCATCCACGGAAGGCTGGTCCAGATCCGCGGCGAACTTGGGTAACGCCGCCGTGACGTCGGCCCCATCAACCTCGACCTCCGTGAGGGATACGCCCAGGCGTTCGGCGGTCGAACGCGCTTCGTCGGCCTCGTCCCAGCCGGGTGCGTCGCGGTATACGAGGGTGTACGTGCGTAGATCCGGCACCCACCGACGCATGAGCCCGACCACGGCGGTCGAGTCGACGCCGCCGCTGAGAAATGCGCCTACTTTTGCGTCGGCGAGTGCGTGCACACGGATCGAGTCATCGAGCACGGCACGCAACCGCTCGGCCGCCTGGTGAAGCGTCTCGCGGCGGGGTGACGCGGGCGGCATCGCCCAGAACCGGCTCGAACGCGCCGCTTCTCCCGGTTCGTGGACTTCCAGCGTGGCAGGTTCGAGCGCACGCACCCCCCGCAACATGGTTCCTGGCTGACGGATGAACCCGAAGGATAGGTAGTCACCGAGCGCATGGGAGTCGACCTCTGGCGCAGCAGCACCCGAGGCGAGCAGCGCGCGCAACTCGGACGCGAACGCGAGCCCGCGACCGGGCAACGCAACGAGATACAGCGGCTTGATCCCGAACGGGTCGCGTGCGAGCAGGAGCCGCGGCTCGCCGGCAGGCGTACGACCACGCCAGTCGAACAGCGCAAGCGCGAACATGCCGCGCAGGCGCTTGACAAAGGATTCGCCGTACTCGAGGTAGAGCGCGAGCACGACCTCTGTGTCGCTGTTGGATCGGAAGGTATAGCCGCGCGCCGCCAGGAGGGTGCGTTCCTCGCGGAAGTTGTACATCTCGCCGTTGAAGATGATCGCGACGCGTCGATCCTCCGACCACATGGGCTGCTGGCCTCGTTCGGACAGATCCACAAGAGCCAGGCGCACCATCCCGGCAGCGCCGCTGTCAAACTCGACCTGCCCCGAGCCATCGGGTCCACGGTGGCGCATGGCGCGGAGCATGGCGCCGACACGGCCGTTATCCGGCTCCGAAGCGCCCCAGATGCCCGCGATGCCACACATTAGAGGGTCTCACCTGGTGACCGACCGGCCGCCAGCGCAGCGAACGGGCAAGCGCCGAGAACCACGACCGTCACCGGCGCCCCGCCTCCATGGCGCCGATGGCGAGAGCCGAAGGCACCGTGATCACGACCCGCGCTCGATGCAAATCGCTCATGGATTTCGGTGCCATGCATGCTTGATCCATGCCACTCCAACCCCAGCCGTTGCCCCGAGCGTGTCGATGTCGACATCTTCCCAGTGCAACACGTCGGTTTCATTCACCTTCGAGGCGAAGCGGCCGGCGTCGTAGTCGCGGTTCAACCACTCGGTCGGGTTGAGTGAGCGCTTGACCTTACCGAGCGGG
>JBKJOI010000774.1:0-21674 GCA_046595695.1 Haliangiales bacterium
ACGCGGTCGAAGCGGTCCTTCTCGGACAGCGCGATCTCGACGATGTCCTGCAGAGGCTGGAAGCGGATCTCGGTGTGGCCCAGGCGAAATTGCGTGCCCGGCTTGAGGAACACCTCGCGGATGCGCAGCTCGCCCACGTAGGTGCCGTTGCGCGAGTCCAGATCACGCAGGCGGTAGCCGTCGTCCTTGACGATGACCTCGAAGTGCGTGCCCGAGATCGCCTTGTCCTGCAGCACCAGGTCGTTGATGATGCTGCGGCCACCCGAGACGCGCGGCTTGCCGATCTCGAGCTCACGCCCCTGATCAGGCCCGGCCAGCACGACCAGCTTGGACTTGCGGAGGCGGCGCACCGTCGCGCGCTCGCCATCGAAGATCGTCGTGATCGCTGGATCCCCCGGCCCGAACTCACCCATCCGGCGCAGACTAACGCGCCGGGAGAGCGAAGGTCAATTGACCCACTTCTGCTTGTCGGGCTTCTTGCCGCCGTCGATCACGCCGAATTTCTTGCGAACCCGCCAGCGGCGGAACTTCAGCCACCACAGGTTCGGGGTGAAGCTGCCGGTGGCCATCAGCCACGCGAGCGCCATCGCCGCGAACGCGCCGGCGCCGCGCACCCACTGCTTGTCGAGCAGCACCATGAGCGCCATGAGCGCGGCCGCGCCGATCGCGAGCGAGCGGCCCTTGATGGGCACGACCCCGAACAGCGACACCGGCTGGTCGGCGAACAGCACGCCGAACGCCACGATCGACGCGTAGATGAACGGCGTCAGGCCGAACACCGGGGCGTTGGGCGAGAGCCCGTAGCCGACCACCGCCGCGGCCAGGTTGCCGACCAGCGACGTCGCGATGACGAAGGTGATGAAGCGGCGCGTGCCCCACCAGCGCTCGATCACGGGCACGAACAGGAACAGCATGAGCCCGTCCAGGATCATCCCGACGATGTCGTTGGGGTAGACGAGCGCGGTGGTTGCCAGCTTCCAGACGTGACCCTCGCTGAACACCGCGGCGGGCGTGAGCACCAGCCAGGCAGCGTAGGCGTCCCGCATGGCCTGGTTGCCGAACAGCCAGATGAGGAAGAGACCGCCGACGATGCCGACGAGCCACGCGGCGCCGCGCGTGAGTCGTCCGCGGAGTTGCAGGCGACTGCCGGGCGAGGGCGACATGTATGAAAGGTAACGATTCGCAGCAGCACGCGCCACCCCGGATCACGCGGGTGGAGCCGAGCGGCAAGCCGAGATCAGTGGAGGGACGAGGCAGAAGCAGCGCGGGCAGCCCGGCAGGGGCTACCCGTCAAACGCCGACTAGCCGACTAGAAGGCGAAGTCGACGCCCGGCAGGTCCTTGATGCAGGTCGAACCCGCGATGACGTCACAGGTGTTGAAGTTCGCGTTGATCGGGCCAGCCATGCCGAGATCGGCGCCGCCGGGGCAGCCGGGCGTGGTGTCCGGGCAGTCGAGCAGCGTCACGTTGAACGTGTAGGAGTCGAGCTCCAGCGGGTTGGTGTCACCGGCCAGATCACCACAGTCGAAGATCTCGTCGAAGCCCATGTTCAGCGAGTCGGTGAACAGGAACGAGACCTTGTCGGCGCCCTGCGCAGCGCATGTGGTCGTGCCAACTCCGGTTTCGGTGAGCGTCCACTCGGCGTGGAAGACACCCGCGGTGACGACCGCGTCATCATCGTCATCGCTCGTGAAGATACAGCCCGTCGCCTGGGATAGACCGAGCGCCATGATGGCGATGAGTGCGAGCTTCGAGTTCTTCATTGCTAGTCTCCTTCTTTCGTATCGTGTCGACGGACCGCAAATACTAATTTGCACACGCCGTGCCAGGCTGCCGGCACTCGCCGGCGGCCAGCCCGTGGTTCGCTAGAACGTGAAATCCACGATCGGTAGATCCTTGATGCAGGTCGGGGGCACCGAGAACGACTCGCAGGTGCCGAAGCTCGCGCTGATCGGGCCGGCCATGCCGAGGCTCGCTCCGCCCGGGCAGCCGGGTGTGGCGTCCGGGCAATCCAGCAGCGTCACGTTGAACGTGAAGCTGTCGCGCGGCAGCGGGTTGGTGTCGCCCGCGAGATCGGCACAATCGAAGAGCTCGTCGAAGCCCATCAGCGTCGAGTCGGTGAACAAGAACGAGACCTTGTCGGCGCCCTGCGCCGCACACGTCGTCGGACCAACGCCAGTTTCGGTGAGCGTCCACTCCGCGTGGAAGACGCCCTGGGTGAACTCCGCCGGCGTATCGCAGGCGTCGCCGAGGAAATCGCCGTCGCTGTCCGCCTGATTCGAGTTCGGCGTGTTGGGGCAGTTGTCGTCGTCGTCGAGCACGCCGTCACCGTCGGTGTCGGTGTCGTCGTCGGAGACAATGATGCAGCCGCCGAGCTGGGACGCGCCGAGCGCGAGGCTGATCGCGAGGGCAACCTTTATATGCACGTTCGTCATGATAGTAGTCTCCTCGAAGTCATGGCACTGGGCAGACAAAGCCCTCGGACGTCTTCACGATGAGCAGCGTGTCGAGCTGAGCGACGTCGCCGTCCTGGATGTCCCGTACGATCGGCGCCGGCACGCTCGCGGCCGGTATGCTGCCATCGCTGCAGAGCGGATGAATCTCCAGCGAGTAACGTCCGGGTGGAATGTCGAACTCGGTCGACCCGTAGTAGTAGCCACACGGCCAGCTCCCGCACCGTGTCATTTCCGCACCCTGTGCGGGCGTGGCACACAATTCGACCCGCGCGATCTGGGTATCGCTGCAGAAGGTCTTCTCGCCGTTCAATAGACGTACTTCCCACCTGAGCTCGACGGCCCCTCCATTGATGTCCACGCAGCCCGCGCCCGCGGCCGTGGATAGGGCCGCCAGCGCGAGCAGTGCTGCTCTCGTCAGGGTGCGAATCATCGGTTCGACCTCCGCGCTCGGCGCGGTATTCAAAGGCCCCCGTCCTGGCTACGTAAGTACTCGAAATGCCAGGAGCTGCACCATGCTAAGCGGGGCCTCGAGCCGAGTCAAACCTTTCGGCCAGGTCGGGTCCTGGGCTTCTGGACGCGAACGGGACGAGTCTGCTACAAAGACGCGAAACCGTCTGTGATCGGGCGCACCCGGGCGGCTAGAGTGCCGGCCCGGTCATTCTCGACGGGGGAGCCAAGTTGAGGACATGACAGAGCAATCTCTCCTAGCCCTGGGAGCAGCGCCCGCGAAGCTCGACCTGCTCGAGCTCGTGGCCGGCGCCTCGGCGCCGGTGATCGGCGTCATGGTCATCCTGGTGCTGATGTCGATCTACTCCTGGTACATCATCGGCTACAAGTTCCTGCTGCTCTCGGCGGCGACCAAGGAGACCGATCAGTTCGTCGATGCCTTCTGGCGCTCGCGCGACATCGAGGCGATCTACAAGGTCGCGCAGGGCCTGCAGCGGTCGCCGCTCTCGCATCTCTTCCTGGCCGGCTACACCGAGCTGTCCAAGCTGCAGACCGGCGGGCCCTCGAGCGACCGCGAGGGCGATCTCGAGAACGTGGCGCGCTCGCTCAGCAAGTCGCAGACGCGTGAGATCACCCGCCTGGAGTCGGCGGTGCCGTTCCTGGCCACCACCGGCTCGGCCGCGCCGTTCATCGGCCTGTTCGGCACCGTCTGGGGCATCATGAACTCGTTCCTCGCCATCGGCGCCATGAAGTCGGCGTCGGTGGCCACGGTCGCACCCGGCATCGCCGAGGCGCTGATCGCCACCGCGATCGGGCTCGTCGCGGCCATCCCGGCCGTGCTCGCGTACAACTACTTCGTCCGCAGGATCACCGTGCTCGCGTCGGAGATGGAGACCTTCTCGAAGGACTTCCTCAACATCGTGCGCCGGCACTTCCTCAAGTAACCGCAACGGGAGGGTTCCACGAATGAGCATGTCGCTCGGTGGTGGCGGCCGTAGATCGCTGAACAGCGACATCAACGTCACGCCGATGCTCGACGTGCTGCTCGTGCTGCTCATCGTCTTCATGGTCACCGCGCCCATGATGAACACCGGCGTGGATCTCGAGCTGCCGCAGGCCGAGGCCGCGCTCATCGAGGACGAGGAAGGCAAGCTCATCCTCAGCATCGACAAAGCCGGCGACCTCTACCTGGGTCAGACCAAGGTGCCGTGGGAAGAGCTTGAATTGAAGCTTTCGACCAACGAGAAGGTCAAAGCCGACGGTGAGCTGTTCATCGAGGCCGACACGAACCTGCCCTACGGCATGGTGCTGCGCGCCATGGCCACGGCGCGCAAGGCGGGCGTGAGCAAGCTCATGATGCTCACCGATCCGCTCGAGGCCGGCGCGGCCGCGCCGACGTTGCCGGTGCCGGCGCCCGCAGGCGGCGTGACGCCGTGAACGAGGAGCGCATCAAGCTCGTGGCCATGGTCACGGCGCTGGTGGCGCACCTCGGCCTGGCCGGCTTCGTCTGGGGCGCGAGTCGCTTCGATCATGCCCGGCTGACCGCGCGCGCCGACGCGACTGCCGACAAGTACGAGCACATCCAGGCGGGCCTCGCGGTGCGCTCGAAGTCGGCGAAGGGCCGCAAGACCAAGCAGCCGCAGAAGGACACCCAGCGCAAGGTCGCACCCGGTGACGTCGCGGTGAGCCGCGACGATCAGAAGAAGGACGACGAGAAGAAGGACGAGAAGGATCCCGACGCGGAGCTGGATCCCGAGTCGGTGTTCAACAAGCACCGCGACGGCGCCGAGGGCAAGCCCACCGACGATCCCGCCGCGGAGGCGCCCGGCGGCGACGAGGAGACCAAGGCGGGCCGCGCTGACGGCAGCGAGTTCGGGACGCTCGCGGACGCCCAGGGCGACCCGTACGCCGGCGAGCTCGCCGGTCGCATGAGCACCAACCCCGACCTCGAGGTCCCGTCGACCGTGCCCGAGGGCACCGGGTTGGAGACGTGGGGCTGCGTCCGGCTCTCCGCCGACGGCAAGGTCGCCGACGTGGAGCTCGATCCCAAGCACAAGAGCGACAACGCCGCGTTCAACAGCGCGGTGCTGCGTCGCGTGAAGCTGACCACCAACATGGAGTCGGCGGTCCCGCCCAACATGATCTCCCAGCTCGTCGAGGAATACCTATGCGTTCCATTCAGGTACTAGTGGTCGCGCTGGTCGCGCTGGCGCTCGCGCCGGCGCCCGACGCGCGCGCACAGGCCGGCGGCAGGACCGTCATCGACGTCGAGACCAAGTCGAAGAAGGGTCTCTACCCCATCGCCGTGCCGCTGCCCGTGAGCTCCGACGTGGCGGTCGCCAAGATCATCACCGACGTGCAGACCTTCGATCTCGGCGCGTCGAGCTGGTTCAAGGTGCTCGATCCCAAGTCGTTCCTCGCCGATCTGATCTCGGAGGGGCTGTCGATCGAGCCGCAGAAGTGGAAGGACGTGGGCGCGTTCGGCGTGGTCAAGGCGCGCGCGACCGTCTCGGGCGGCCAGGTGAAGCTCGAGTTCAAGCTGTACGAGATCGACAAGGGCGCGGTCGCCGTGCTCGAGAAGACATACACCGGCGCCGCCTCCGACGCGCGCAAGCTCACGCACAAGTGGTGCAACGACGTGGTCAAGCACTACACCGGCGAGCAGAGCTTCTTCGGCGCGTCGATCGTGTACTCGGCGAAGCGCAAGAAGGGCTCGTCGATCATGGCGGTCGACTTCGACGGCCAGGGCGCGCGCTCGATCACGACCAACGACTCGATCAACATCCTGCCCGCGTACTCGCGCTCGGGCGGCCAGGTCGCGTACACCAGCTACATGCGCGGCAACGCCGACCTGTACGTCGTCGGCGCCGGCGGCGGGCGACCCAAGCGCGTCGCGCACTACGACGGCATGAACACGGGCGCGTCGTTCTCGCCCGACGGCTCGAAGGTCGCGGTCACGCTGTCCAAGGACGGCAACCCGGAGATCTACATCGTGAGCGCGAGCGACGGCGCGATCGTGAAGCGGCTGACCAACAACCGCTACATCGACACCTCGCCGGCCTGGTCGCCCGACGGCCAGTCCATCGCGTTCGTGTCGAACCGCGAGGGCTCGCCGCAGATCTTCGTCATGGGCGTCGACGGATCGGGCCAGAAGCGGGTCTCGACGGTCTCGAGCTTCAATCAGACGCCGGCTTGGAGCCCGCGTCCGGGCACGCGCCAGCTCGCCTACACCATCATCGACGACGGCTCGGGGCGTTACGACATCGTGACCCACGACCTCAGCAGCGGAAAGGTCGTGCGCGTGACCCAGAACCAGGGCAATAACGAGGAGCCCACGTGGGCACCCGGCGGCCGCGTGGTCGCGTTCGCGTCGACACGCTCGGGCGGTACGGGGCTGTACCTGGCCAACGCCGACGGCACCGGCGAGCAGCGCCTCATCTACCGCGGCTCGGTGACCTCGCCCGATTTCGGTCCGGTCCCATGAGCCGCATCGCCACGATCGACGTCGGCACCAACTCGATCCTGCTGCTCATCGCCGACGTCGCTCCGGACGGCGAGATCCGCGTCGTCGACGATCGCTGCCGCATCGAGCGGCTCGGGCGCGGCGTCGACAAGACCGGCGTGCTCGACCCGGCGGCGATCGCGCGCGGGCTCGACGCGCTGACCGAGTTCGCCGCGGCCATCAAGGCCGCGGGCGCGCTGAAGGTGGCCGCGATCGGTACGCAGGCGCTGCGCGAGGCCAAGAACGGCAAGGCCTTCCTCGAGCCGGCCCAGAAGCTGCTCGGCGTGCCCATCGAGGTCATCGGCGGGCGCCGCGAGGCCGAGCTGGCGTTCCGCGCGGTGCTGAAGTCGTTCCCGGCGCTGGCGCGCGGACCGCTCGTGGTCATGGACGTCGGCGGCGGCTCGACCGAGCTCATCGTCGGCGCGAACGGATCGATCGAGTCGCTGGTGAGCGTGCCGATCGGCTCGGTGCGAATGGCCGAGCGCTACCTGCACGGCGATCCGCCGACCGCCGACGAGGCCGCGGCGCTGATCGCCGGCATCGACGAGGCGCTCGCGCCGCACGCGCTGCCTTCGCACGTGCCGCTCGTGGGCACGGCGGGCACCGTGACCACGCTCGCCGCGGTCTCGGTCGGCCTCGAGCCCTACGAACCCGACGAGGTCCAGGGCATGAAGCTGTCGCGCGCCGACGTCGACGAGCAGCTCGCGCGCTACCTGAACGTGACGAACGCCGAGCGCAGCAAGATCGCCGGCCTGGATCCCAAGCGCGCCGACGTGATCCCCGCGGGCTGCGCGATCGTGGCGCGCGTGATGGCGCGCATGGACGTCGCGTCCATGACCGTCAGCGATCACGGGATCCGGTTCGGGCTGCTCGCCGAGCTGGCGGGCCGCCACTAGCCAGTCCAGCAAGAGGTCTATCTAGTAGTCGCCGTAGCGGTTGCCGGTCTGGACCGGCGGCGGAGGCGGCTGCGGCGCGATCGCGGGCGCGTTCTCGTCGATCGAGAAGATGCGCATGAGCGACGGCGAGTGCCGGGCGCCCGGAGCGATGCGGTTCAGGATGGAGATGACGTTGCGCTGGATGTCGTCGACCTCGCTCGGCGCGAGGCCGGCGTCGACGATCTTGCCGATCCACTGCTCGTCGGCGTTGTTCAGAACGCGCAGATAGGGCGAGTCCTCGGCAAAGTAGTGGCGGTCGCCGGGCGTAGCTTGCGCTAGCGCTTCGCGCAGCTTGCTGTCGATCTTGAAACCGAAGAAGAGCTTGCGTGTGGGATCGAGTCGCATGGTCGGCTAGTCGTCATCCTCGTCTCGGGCTTTTTCGCGCTCGCGATCGCGATCGTGGTTGCGGCGCCTGCCGCCGTCCTTCTCCGGCACCGGGCCCGGACGACCTCCGCCCGGAGCACCGCCGCCGCCGAAGCCGCCGGGCCGTGGCGGGCCACCGGGAGGACCGCCGAAGCCACCGGGCCGCGGAGCGCCGCCCGGCGGGCCACCGAAGCCGCCGGGCCGCGGAGGACCGCTGCTGAAGCCGCCCGGCCGCGGAGCACCGCCACCGCCACCGAAGCCGCCACCGGCGCCGCCAGGAGTCCGCTCGCGCGCCTCGTTGACGACGAGCGCGCGACCGCCCATGGGCGTCCCATGTAGCTCGGTGATCGCAGCAGCGGCCTGTTCAGCGTTTGCGACCTCCACGAACGCGAAGCCGCGCGACTGGCCGGTCTCGCGATCCGTGACGATCCTGACGTCCGTCACTTGCCTGCCGTTCGCACCGAACATGGTGCGCAGGTCAGCGTCCGAGGTGTTGTAAGGGATATTTCCTACGTAGAGCCGGGTACCCATCGCAGCTTCCAAGTCTCCAAGTTCCGTTAACAACAGTGAAAACGGAACGATTGTGGAGCCGCCCGCGCGGGGTTGTCAAACGGGAAAAGGCAACAGCTGGCCGACGGGGAACGCGCCGAGGCGGGGCCTGGCGCTCGACACCCGAAAACGACAGCGGCCTCGAGAGAGGCCGTGACGTTTGGTGGCGAGGGGCAGAATTGAACTGCCGACACAGGGCTTATGAGACCCCCGCTCTACCGACTGAGCTACCCCGCCGTAACGACCGCGGGAATCTAGTAAAGTCGCCCCCAGGGCGCAAGAGAGAAAAGCGGCGGAGGTTTCGGCGCTTGCAGCTCGACTTGGGGCCAGGGATATGGTTCGAGGCGCCGTATGGATCAGGGCAGCGTGGGCCGAGGCTGGTCCGATGGAAGGGGATTTGGAGCGATCACGGGCACCGTACCTGCGTTGGTACGGGCCACTGGCTCGGGCCCGTTGGCTTGGGTCGGGCAGTCGTGTTAAGGGATGACGACTCTCGGGGATCGTCCAAAGGCAGGACAGCGGGCTTTGAATCCGCTTATGAAGGTTCGAATCCTTCTCCCCGAACCAACTCGCCGCGAGACCACGCCGAGACGCCCCCGGTGGGTGTCTCCCCGCTACTCTGCAACGTGAGCGCTACTCGCCGTCGCAGCGCACCCGCGCGCGCCGCAGCTCGCGCCTCACCAGCAAGAAGGCCGCGCCGAAGCCGAGCATCGCGGCCACCGTCAAGGGCGACGTCGAGCCGCGACCCCCACCCGCGGCCGAGCAGCCGATGCCGGGCGGGTCGCCCACGCCGTTGTCGACCGGATTGCCGCCATCCGCGCCCGACCCGACGCCCGCGTCCGGCGCGCCCGGCGCCGCGTCAGCCGTACCCGGCCCTGGCCCCGGCCCCGCGTCGGGCACGTCCGCGCCGATGCGGATGTTCGCGCACGAGTAGTAGTTCGAGCAGGGCTGGCCCCCATCGGTCATGCACTGGATGAGCTGCAGCGTGCAGTTCTCGCACGGCGTCGTCGGCAGCGTGACCTGCACCTGGTAGTTCATGTTGCCGCCGACCTTGTCGGCGATGTTGTCGACGAGGATGTTCTGGTCGAAGCCGACCTCGCCTTCGGGCGCGAACGCGACGCGGAAGTGCCCCGGGTGGTCGATCGTCTCCATGAATTCCAGCGTGAACGTCTGCCCCGGCGCGTAGGCGGTGCGCGTCGGCGCCGCGATCGGCGTCGTATCGCACGGACCGGTTTTGTTGCCGTCCTCGGCGCTGCGCGGCGGCGGGTCGAGCAGGAGCGCGTGCGCGCCGGCCACGGAAGGAACCAGCAGCAGTACTCCGGCGGCGGCCGCGAGCCACGAGGTCTTGAGAGCGATTCCAGGCATGGTCCCCGTTGAGTTGCCAGCCGTGGGCCAAGTCTCGAGCCAATGTTTTCAATTGCTTACATCCCTGCGGCGGGGCCCACGGCCCCATGGTGGTGTCAGTCGTCCTGCCTTCCGGGGGGCGTGGCCTGCACCCGTCCAACCGCTCGAGTCAGGGCGCTTCGCCTGCCGCCGCGAGCGCGAGCACCGGTTGGTACGAGCCCAGCGGAGGCTCCTCGAACCCGGTCACGTTGAACGCCGCGGCCAGCACGCCGCGCGCCGCCGGCGACGCGACCAGCTTGCGCAGCGCGACGCGGATCGCGTCGGCCGTTGCCGGCACCAGCTTGGGGCTGAGCACGACGCCGTCGTTGGGACACTCGGCGCTGTACGCGACCGCGCGCAGATCGGTGGCGCGGCGCCCGGCGATGACCACGTAACCGTCGCCGAGCGTGTCGCCCGGGCCGGCGAACGTCGACGTCAGATCCGCGCGGCCCTCGAGCACCGTCGCGATGCACATCTCGTACGAGCCGAGCAGCTGCTCCTCGACGAGGAACTCGCTGAGATCGAGCCCGAGCGAGCGCAGGAAGGCGCGCGGCAGCACGTAGCCGGCCATGGAACTCTTGTCGACCCACGCGGCGCGCGGCCGTCGCCGGATCTTGGTGGGCAGCGTGAGGTTCAGGCTGTCCTGCGCACGCACCACCAGCACCGCGCGGTAGGTCGCTGCGCCGTCGCGCAGCGCGCGCAGCGCGATCCGCCCGCCCTTGGCCTCGATGCGCGCACACACGAGCGGCGGGCCCCACGCCGCGTCGGCCTCGCCGGTCGCGAGGCGCTCCTCGAGCTCGGAATAGCTGTCAGCGGTCGCGACCATCCCGAAGCCCGCGTCGTACAGCAGCGCGGCCAGCTCGCGCGCACGCGCGCGCATGGGCTCGCGCCCGAGCGAGGGGGGTAGCTCCATGCGCCAGCCGCGGGTCATGCCGCTCGATGGTAGCAGCTATCTGGCGGGTGATTTGCGGGCGAGTTGGCCCGAAGGATCACGACGGCGGCGGCGCGCGGTCAGACACGGCCACGGGCGGTCGCGCCGCAGGTTGCGTCAGTCCGCGAGCGTCTACCTGCGACGCCGGCGCCAGAGCGGCCAGGCCACGAAGGCGAAGCCGACCAGGAAGCCCACGAGCGGCGCGCGTGGCGCGGAGCCTCCGACGAGGCAGCCGCAGCCGCCGCCCACGTTGTCGTCGTCGCCCTCGCCACCCCCGGCGCCCGGCCAGCACGCGCCGCCCTGGCCGGTGGACAGGCAGTCGAAGCCGAGCGGACACGAGGACGCGGCCGGGTCGCAGGTCTCGGTGCACTTCATGCCGCCCGGACCCGCGCCGCACAGGCCCGAGTTGCAGTCGGTGCTGTCGGTGCAGCCCTCGCCGAGCCCGCCCGGCGTGCCCGGGCCGGGCACGCACGCGCCGGCCTGGCACACCTGGCCGCTCGGGCAATCGGCGGGCGCCTGGCAGGACATCCCCGCCGCCAGCGTGACCGTCACCTGCGCGTCGGTGCTCTGGCCGCTGCTGTCGACGGCGCGTGCCATCAGCGTGTGCGAGCCAACCTGCAGCGACGCCGGCGCGATGAAGGTGTACGGCGCGGTGTTCTTGGTCGTGACCTGCTGGTTGTCGATCCACAGCTCGACGCGCGCGACACCGAGGTCATCGCTGGCGGTGGCCTCGACGGTGAAGCCGGCGCTCACGGTCGCGCCGCTCGTCGGCTTGGCGATGGCGCAGCTGGGCGCGGCGTCGTTCGGGTTCTGGTTGGGCCCGAACATCGCGAGCAGCTCCTGGTAGGAGTTCTGCGTGCTGCCGGTGCCGGGACACTTGCACTGGCGCGGCTGGCCCTCGTACTCGCCGCAGGGCGCGTCGTGGTCGCGGAACTCCTTGGCGCCGCAGTCGGTGTCGTAGGTCATCGGGTCGGGGCAGTAGGCCTCGTGATCGAGGCCGAACGCGTGCGCGCTCTCCTGCGCGGCGGCCTCGCAGATGCCCTGCACGTCGCACTGGTAGATGTTCGAGAACACGTAGGTGATCGCGTTGTCGACGCCGCCGTAGCAGCCGAGCGGCGCGATGCCGCCTACGCAGCCCTGGTTGCCGCACGGCAGGCCCTGCGGGTACTGCTGCGTCTTCATGGACGTGGGCGAGCCGCCCACGTGGGTCTCGACGTGCGGCGTGTTGCCCGGATCGACGTCGGTCACGGTGACGTTGAAGGGCGAGTACATGTCGCGGATGCAGGTCATGAACTGCTGCCACTGCGGCTCGCTGCAGTTCCACGCGCCCAGGCTGGACGTCGTGATCGGCACGCTCGAGCGGTTCTGCCGCGAGTCGTCGTTGCCCGGCGTGTAGGTCGCCGCGTTCTTGTTGAAGTACAGGATGAGCCCGGGGCCGATGGCCTCGGCCGGCGCGGCCGGCCCGCGATCCACGTAGACGTAGCCACCCTGCGGCTGCTGCGCAGACGCCACCGCGGGCGCCCCAGCGAACGCCGCGCAGGCGCAGACCATCGAGACCACCAGCTTCGTACGCATCGAAAACCCTCCTGCCAAGCAAGACTCCCCGCCCCGGGCGGGCGGACCGTAGCACGCGTTTTCGAAGGGGGAGGATCACCGCGCCTGACAGGCGCGGCGGAGCGGCGCGAGGCCGCGCGCGCCTAACGGCGGCGGCGGGAGAGCAGGACGCCGAAGAACGCGAAGCCGGCAAGGAAGCCGACGAGCGGCGCGCGCGGCCCGTTGCCGCCGACGCTGCATCCGCAGCCGACGCCCTCTTCGGGCTCGGGGGTCGGCAGCACGCCCGAGCCCGGCCAGCACGCGCCGCTCGAGCCGGCGTCCAGGCACTGGAAGCCATCGGGGCACTCGGCGGTGCTGCCGACCGCGCAGATCTCTGTGCACTTCATGCCGCCCGGACCGCCGGCGCAGATCTGCGAGTCGCAGTCGGCGTTGAAGGCGCACGTGGAGCCGATGCCGCCCGGGATGTTCGGACCGTCGACGCACTCGCCGGAGGCGTCACAGACAAAGTCCTGTGGGCAGGTGCCGTTGCCGCTGCAGGGCGGCTGCTGCGTGACGTTGATCGTGAGCTCGGTGATCAGCCCGCCGGTGTCGTAGGCCTTCGCGGTGATCGTGTGTGGGCCGTCGACGAGCGTGTCGGGCGCCCTGAAGTTGAACGGTGGCGTGGCCTTCGTGGCCAGCATCTGCCCGTCGACGAACACGTCGACGCGCATGAGCCCGAACTCGTCCTCGACGTTCAGCTCGATGGCGAAGCCCTTGATCACCGCGCCGCCCTCGGTCGGGCGCTCGAACGCGACCTCGGGCGGGCCATTGGGGCGCTGGCCGAAGATCGAGATCAGCTCCTGGTGCGAGTTCTGGCTGCTGCCGGTGCCCGGGCACGAGCACTGGCGCGGACCGCTCGCGTTCGGCGGCTGCTGGTTGGGCGGCAGATCCTTGTCCTCGCCGCAGGCCGAGGTGACGTCACGGAAGCGTTTGATGTTGCTGCAGTTCTGGTCGTAGGTGAGGTGGTCGGTGCACTCGGTCGAGTGGTCGAGGCCGATCGCGTGCGCGGTCTCCTGCGCGGCCGCCCAGCAGATCTCGTTGATGTTGCACGACCAGTGGTTGCCGAACGCGAAGGTGATCGGGTTCGACAGGTACTGATCGCAGCCGAGCGGCGCGATGCCGCCGATGTTCGCGGGCAGCCCGATCTCATCGGGCGTGCCGGCGACCACCGTCTCGACGTGCGACACGTTGCCGGGATCGACGTCGGTGATCTCGACGTCGTACTGGAGAAACGAGTCCTCCAGGCAGTTGAGCACCTGCTCCCAGGCCGCGTCACCGCAGTTGAACGCGGTGATCGTGCCGGCGCCGATGTTGTTCTGGTTGGTGCGCGAGTCGTAGTTCCCAGTCTTGGTGTACGTGCCGCCGTTGCGGTTGAAGTAGATGATCGTGCCCGGCCCGATCGCGTGCGGCCCCGGCGGGTCCGTGGTCGGCGTCTCCTGCACGAAGCCCGTGATCGGTCGGGCCGCCTGGGCCGTCGTCGTCGTCGCCAACACCGTCGTGGTCGCCAGCCCGGCGATGATCCCTGCACTCCAAACCCGCATGAGCCCTCCTGCAACAGCAGCCGATCCAGAAAGAAAGTTAACGGGAAGTAGGCGGTCGCGCACGGAAGCGCGTCAACCGACACTCCCTCGCATGCCGCAAGCGTGCGGAAACTAGCATGTCGATGGCGATGCCTCGGGGCATCGCGCTCGCCGCTGACGCTGACACCCACTCGCACCTACCTTTCCGACGAAACGTCGGAGCTTCCGGACGGAATCGATTCCATTACCATGCGCTCCATGTCGAAGCGCCTTGGTACATGGATTTCGGTTCTGGGTATGGCTATGGGTCTGGGGGCCGGCGCGGGCTGCATCGCCGAACCGGGTGAGGAGCTCGTGAGCTCGAGCGCCGCGCCGATCATCGGCGGCACCAACACGGTCCTGGGCGAGTACCCCACTCTCGTCTCGATCGAGAGCGTGGGTCTGTGCACGGGCACGCTGATCGCGCCCGACATCGTGCTCACGGCCGCGCACTGCATCAACCCGCAGGTGCTCGGGCTGTCGAACCAGGCCGCGGTGACCAGCGCGACCAAGGTGCGGCTCGACTCGATGCGCGCGTTCAGCGGCACGGGCCGCGTGATCCAGGCCAAGGAGACGATCCCGCACTCGGGGTTCGACATCAACGGCCTCGGCGACGACGACATCGGCATCATCCGGCTCATGGAGCCGGTCACCGATCGCCCGCCCACGTCCATCAACCGCAACTTCAATGACGCGCCGCCCGGCGTCACGGTGACGCAGGTCGGCTTCGGCGTGTCGCAGGCGGGCAACCAGAACTCCGCCGGCACCGCGCACACGCTGGCCAACAAGGTGTCGATCTCGTGCGCCGGGATCGGCCTCGACAGCGCGCTCATCTGCTTCAACCAGACCGACGGCTCGGGCAAGTGCGAGGGCGACTCGGGCGGTCCGTCGTTCGCGACCATCAACGGCACCGTGAAGGTCGTGGGCGTGACCTCGTTCGGCGACCAGAACTGCACCCAGTTCGGCGCCGACACGCGCGTCGACGGCGAGCTCGACTTCCTCAACCAGTTCGCGCCCGAGCTGCAGTGCGTCGCGGATGGCATGTGCACCGCGGTCTGCGGCGCGGGCGGCCTGCCCAACGACCCCGACTGCGCGACCTGCGAGAGCTCGAGCGACTGCGACAACAACGATCACGTCTGCTACGAGGGCTTCTGCGTCCCCGGCGTGAACCTGCCGGGCGGCCTGGGCGCGCCCTGCGCCGACAACACACAGTGCAACTCGGGCATCTGCGGCGGCGGCCCCGACGGCATGCGCTGCACCGAGATCTGCGAGCCCGACTCGTCGAACTGCCCCGGTGGCTACGACTGCCTGCCCGCGGGCGAGCAGGGCGCTTGCTGGCCGGGCGCGGATGACGACGGCGATGGCGGCGGCACGTGCGGCTGCCGCGTCGGCGGCGCGCAGGGCACCGGAGCGGCGGCGGGTGGCGCGTTCGCGCTGCTGCTGATCGGCGCGCTCGTGATCGCGCGCCGGCGCCGCGCGTAGCAAGAAGTCGTAGCGGCGCGGCGTTCACGGCGACGCGAACGCGCGGACGCTGGCGCGGACGCCACGCACGACGCCCGTTCGGCTCGAAGAGCCGGGCGGGCGTTTCGCTTTTCGGGGACGGTGTTACGAGAGAACAGCGAGCGGCGGGACGCGCGACCCGGGCAAGCGAGTCCGACTAGCGGTTGCCGATGTCGTCGTCGGCGGAGGAGTCGCGACGACCGACGTTGCCGTTGGGCTCGCCCTCTTCACGACGGGGCGCGCGCGGCGCTGCTGCCTGCGGATCGGCAGCGGCCGGAGCGCTGGTGTCGACGCTAGGCTGCGCCGGTGCGACGACCTGCGCCGGTGCGACGACCTGCGCCGGCGCGACGACCTGCGCCGGCGCGGGAGCGGCGGCCTGAACCGGCTCGTTGCCCACGCTGGGGCTCGGATTCGGATTGGGATTCGGATTCGCGTTCACGCCCGGCTGACCCGGAGCGCCGGCGCCGACGGGACGCGGCCCGCCGCCACCACCGCCGCCGCGACCACGACCGCCACGGCTGCGACGGCGACGCTCGCCCTCGGCGCCACCTTCACCCGGAGCGCCACCCGGCGCGCCCGACGCGCCCGGCGCGCCCGCCACACCCGCGCTACCCGGGGGACGCGTACGCTGCTCGACGATCGGACCACCCGGAGCGCCGCCGCCGCCCGGAGGACGCGGACCACGATCACCCGCGGGACGACCGGGCCCGGCACCGCCGCCGGGACGACCACCACGGTCACCGCCCGGAGCGCCGCCCGGGCCACCGCCGCCGGGACGACCGCCACGATCACCACCGGGACCGCCCGGACCGCCGGCGCGCTGGCCACCGGGGCCCCCACCGCGGCCGGGACGACCACGATCGCCGCCGGGGCCGCCACCGCCGCCAGGACCACGACGATCACCACCGGGCCGATCGCCGGGACGACCACGCTTCGCGCCGGGCGGACCGCCACGACCCTGACGCTCACGCTTCTCGTCTTCGGCCGACTTGGGCGTACGCGTCAGCATCCAGCCCACGCCCGCGGGCGGAACCTCGTTCGGACGCGGCTCGTACTCGCCGCCCTTGCCGCCGGGACGATCGCCGAAGGCGAAGCCGCCACCTGCGCGACCGCCACCGCCACCGCCGCCGCCACCAAAGCCGCCGGGACGACCGCCCTTGCCACCCGGACCGCTGCCGCCGCGTGAGTCACGGCCACCGCCGCGCGCGTCGCGATCGCCCTGACCGGGACGCATGGTCTTGGGCATCCACTCGACGATGTAGAAGAAATCGCCAATCTTCTTGGCGCCGGGCGGGCCGGCGTCGCCGCCGTACACGCGCACCTGGCGCACATCCTGGACCTTGCCCTTGACGAGCGTGAGCACCTCGACCAGCCGGGCGAGACGATCACCGCTCACGCTGGTCGCGGCGCCGATCGCGTCGACCTGCGCCTGGGGAATCTCGGGAACCGGAGGCGCGGCCGGCGCGGCGGCCACCACTGGAGCGGCCTCGCCGCCTTCGGGCGCGGCCTCGGCCGCCTCGCCGCCTTCGGGCGCGGCCTCGGCCGCCCCGCCACCCTCGGCGGGCGCGGCGTCAGCGCCACCACCGCCAGCAGGAGCCGCCTCTTGAGCCTCGCCACCTTCGGCGGCGAGGGCGTCGACGTCGCCTACGGGCGCGTCGACGTCAGCGGGAGCGGCCGTGACGGGCTCAGCCTCCGCCGCGGCGGGCGCGGGGGCGGCCTCGGTCTTGAAAGAACGGCGGGCTTCTTGGGCCTGCCTGATGATGCTTCCTGAGAACTCTGTGATGGTCTTCATGAAAATGTGACTCCGGAAAGGCGGGCTATTCGTAGTCGGATTCGCCGCCAGCGTCAACCGGCGTTACTCTGCACACGATGCCGGATCACTCCGCACCGCTGCCCGAACCGCTCCCCGCGCTGCTCGCAGCCTACCGCCTGGAGGCCTCCGGGGCGAGCGCGGCGCGCTCGACCTCGGGGCTCATCCAGGTCACCTGGCTGCTGACGCTGGCCAGCGGCCGCCGCTTGGTCGCCCAGCGCACCCACCCGGTCTTCGATCCCGACGGCAAGGGCGAACGGCTGCTCGGCGACATCGACGCGATCACGAAGCACCTCGAGGCCGCCCGGCTGGCGACACCGCTCCTGGTGTGCCGGCCCGACGGTGCGCTCGGCTGGCGCGACGCGGCGGGCAAGCTGTGGCGGGTCATGACCTGGCTGCCCGGCGACACCTTCGATCGCGTCGAGCGCCCCGCGCTCGCCGGCGAGGCCGCGCGGCTGGTGGCGCGCTTCCATGGCGCGCTCGCGACCTCGACGCACCAGTTCGCGTTCACGCGCCCGGGCGCGCACGATACGCACGCGCACCTGGCGCGGCTCGCGACGCTGGCCAGCGCCGCCAGCGCTCCCGGCGTGTCCTACGAGATCCGCTCGCTCGCCGACGGGATCCTCGCCGAGGCCGGGCGCCGGCCCGTGCTGCCCGCCACGCCCGCGCGCATCACCCACGGCGATCTGAAGATCTCGAACGTGCTCTTCGACGTGACCGGCGGCGCGCACGCGCTCATCGATCTCGACACCCTCGGTCGGCTGACGCTCGCCTACGAGCTCGGCGACGCGCTGCGCTCGTGGTGCAACCCGCTCGGCGAGGACGTCCTCGAGGCCCGCTTCGACCTCGAGATCTTCGCCGCGGCGCTGCGCGGCTACGCGGCGGGCGCCGCGGAGGCCGGATTCGTGCTCGCGCGCGGCGAGGCGGAGAGCTTCGCGCCCGGGCTGGTCACGGTCGCGCTCGAGCTCGCGGCGCGCTTCTGCACCGACGCCTTCGAGGATCGCTACTTCGGCTGGGACGCGACCAGATTCCGCTCGCGGCGCGAGCACAACCGCGTGCGCGCGTCGGGTCAGCTCTCGCTCGCGCGCGCCGCGCTGGCCCAGCTCGGCGAGGCCGACGCGCTGGTCGGCACCGTGTTCAATCGTCCCCAGCACGGCTGAGCGCCGGGGTCTGCAGTCCCAGCGGGTGATATCCAAGCTATTGTAATCACATGCGTTTGATCGTGGCATGGAGCATGCGGTATCAACGCCCTGTGATGCTCCATCGAGGTCAACAGACCCTCCTGCAAGCCTTGGCGCTGAGCCTGGCCGCCTGCTCCGGAAGCTTCGATCCGGCCGGCGGCCCGGCAGCGGACGCCGGCCCGGATCAGCTGGCGCGCGACGACTTCGAGCTGAACGTCGCGCCGCTCTTCGAGCTGCACTGCAACGCCTGCCACGAGGCCGGCGGGGTCGCCGGCTCACCCGCCTTCAGCGCCAGCTACGACAGCGTGCTCGCGTACGTGCCGTTGGCCGGCGGCACGCTGATCGGCTGCACCGCAGCGGATTCGCTGCTCTACACCAAGGGCTCGCATGTGAGCGGCGCCGGACCCGCGTTCGACACCACGACCGAATCGCCGAAGGTCGCCAACTTCATCGCGCTCTGGGCGACCGCGCAGCCCGAGTGTGAAGGCGGCGGCGAGGCCAAGCCAGCCACCGGCTCGCTGGTGTTCGCGCAGGGCGCCAACAGCGTCGACCTGAGTGGCCTGGGCGTCGGGCTGGAGGGCGCGACGCTCACCTTCTTCGTCGATCCCATCGCCGGCAGCGGCCTCAACGTGAACAGCATCAAGCTGAACGCCGGCGCGGGCGGGCTGCACGTGGTTCATCCGCGCTTCGAGCTGTGCCCCGCGGGCACCGCGACTCCGGCGAACGACAGCTTCTCACTCTTCGACGCCACGGTGCCCGCGTCCAGCAGCGCCGACCTGCTCGCCGACAACAACGTCAGCGCGACTTCGCTCGTCGGGGTGAACCTGGGCGACGAGTTCTCGCTCCGCTTCGCGGCCCTCACGCCCGCGGCTGGCTCGCAGGGCCCGGCCGTCGACGGCGGCGGCGCCTGCGCCCCGTAGCGCGCACGCGGCGCAGCCAGGCCCCTGCCCGCGCCCCGCTGCCCCGGCATTCGCGGTAAGCTGAAGTCGGGGTGACATCGATCATGATGGCGTTCAGCGACGACCCGCAGGTCGCGGAGCAGCAGATGCACGCGATCATCTTTTACCTGACGACGTTCGGGTACATAGATGGTGACTTCGATCTGTCCGAGAAGGAGTTCGTCCGCGGCTACATTCGCAAGGTCATCACGCACCGGGTCGAGACCGCGCGCGGTAACCAGGACGAGGCGCTCAAGCGCGAGCTCATCGACAAGTACAGCGCCCACTTCATCGAGGTCTTCGGCGAGATCGACAACAGCGTGCGCTCGCTGTTCACCGAGGCGGTCGCCGGCGACGAGGACATCGAGTCGTTCGTCTACCAGAAGCTCAAGCTGCGCTGCTTCGAGATCTTCAAGAGCTTCGACGAGGACAGCCAGAAGAGCCTGCTCGGCACCGTCGACGAGCTGATCCAGGCCGACGGCACCGTGCACCCGTCGGAGGACAAGTTCCGGCGCGAGCTGTACGGCCTGCTCGAGAGCGAGATCCCGCTCGAGGCCGACGACATCTCGCACGTCACACCCTCGGCGCTCAAGTTCGCGCCCGGGGCCGACGCCGAGACGCCCGCGCCGCGCGTCGAGAATCACCCGTTCTTCGAGCGCCTCGAGCACCACTACTCACGCGACCCCGAGACCATCCGCAAGCAGATGGCCGCCGACGTGACGCTCATCGAGGCCGCGCAGGCAAAGTTCGAGGAGCAGCGCCTGGCCGGCAACGGCAAGCTCGCCGGCCACCACGACGTCGGCGACTTCGCCGGCGCCGACCCGTTCCTCGACGGCCACGTGTACGTGCTGCCGGCCAAGCCCGGGCGCGCCTACGACCTGACCGTGCTCGGCGATCTGCACGGCTGCTACAGCTGCCTGAAGGCCGCGCTCATGCAATCGGACTTCTTCGCCAAGGTGCAGGCGTTCAAGGCCGATCCCGAGAACCATCCCGATCCCAAGCTGGTCTTCCTGGGCGACTACATCGACCGCGGCCAGTACAGCTACAACGGCATCCTGCGCACGGTGCTGCAGCTCTACCTGACCGTGCCCGAGCACGTCTTCGTGCTGCGCGGGAACCACGAGTACTACCTGGAGTACAAGGGCAAGATCTACGGCGGCGTGCGGCCCGCCGAGGCGATCGCGACGCTCGAGCCGTACGCGCCGCAGGCGATGTTCGACTCGTACCTCAAGCTGTTCGAGTCGCTGCCCAACATGCTGCTCTTCGACCGCACGCTGTTCGTCCACGCGGGCATCCCGCGCGACTCGCTGCTGGCCGAGCGCTGGAAGGACCTGTCGACGCTGAACGATCCCGACATCCGCTTCCAGATGCTCTGGTCGGATCCGTCGGAGGCCGACTTCATCCCCGACGAGCTGCAGCAGAAGAACGCGCGCTTCCCGTTCGGCCGCCAGCAGTTCCGCAGCTTCATGGCGCGCCTGGGCGCCAACACCATGGTGCGCGGGCACGAGAAGGTCGACGCCGGCTTCAAGAAGGTCTACGACGACGGCCTGGTCGTGCTGCTCAACCTGTTCTCCGCGGGCGGCAAGACCAACGACGACCTGCCGCCCGACTCGGGCTACCGCAGCGTGACGCCCATGGCGCTCACCCTGCGCCACGAGCAGGGCGTCACCAGCGCGACGCCGTGGATCCTCGACTACGCGCTCTACAACGACCCCGAACGGAATGCGTTCATGCGCATCCCCGCCGAGATCGAGTTCAAGACGTCCTGACGCGGCGTCCGGGCTACTCCAGCCCGTCCATGAGCGCGCGCTTCACGACGTCGCGCATGACGCCGCGGTAGTCCGCCGTGGCGCCGATCGAGCCGAGCACCGCGGCGACGCCCAGGCGCTGGCGCCAGAGCAGCACGGCGTGCGGCGGCAGCACCAGGCCGCCCGAGCGCACCAGCTCCGACGTCATCTGCGCAAAGTCGCGCGCGTAGGCGATGGTCCAGCGGAACGGGCGCTCGGCCTGGAAGGGCGCGACCAGGTAGCGCTCCCACTCGCGGTAGGTCACCGAGTCGAAGGTGCGGCCGCTGCGGATCAGGCCCTCGGAGGACAGCGCGGCGCGGAACTCGTCGGGCTGCTCGCGCTGCAGCGCGCGCCAGATCAGGCGCTCCGAGATCACCACGGCGCGCGTGAGCTCGACCGTGCAGCCGTAGTCGAGGAAGCCGACGCGGCCAGCCGCGCCGTCGAGCACCAGGTAGTTGCCCGGGTTGGGATCGGCGTTCAGCAGGCCGTGCACGAGCGGCCCGGCCCACGCGAAGCGGAAGATGGTCAGCGCCACCTTGGCGCGCGCGTCGTCGGGCGCGCCTTCGGCCCAGGTGAGCAGCGGCGCGCCGACGAGCCGCTCGGCGCTCATCACACGCGGCCCGGACAGCGCGGGAAACGCGCGCGGGATCACGATGTCGGCGTCGCCGCGGAAGCGCGCCGCGAAGCGCTCCATGGCCTTCTGCTCGCCCACGTAGTCGAGCTCGTGCAGGACCGCGTCGC
>JBKJOI010000813.1:0-2673 GCA_046595695.1 Haliangiales bacterium
CGACTACGGCGAGTACGACGAGGCCATCAAGCGCTTCGGCCTGATCGTCCTCAAGTACCCCGACCACGCCGACGCCGGCGCCGCCGGTGACCGCATCCTCGAGGCGCTGGTCAAGGCCGAGGACTTCGAGAACGTCGAGGAGTGGGCGCGCAAGCTGAAGAAGGCCAAGGCGTTCCAGTCGAGCGAGCAGCAGAAGCGCCTGGATCGGCTGATCGCCGAGTCGATCGGCAAGGCCGCCGACAAGTTCGCCGGCGCCGGCGACTTCAAGAAGGCGGCGAAGTTCTACCGCCGCGTCGCCGACGAGTACCCCAAGGATCCGCGCGCGCCGACCGCGCTCATGAACGCCGGCGTCGTGCTCGAGAAGGCCAAGGAGCCCGAGGACGCCGCGCGCACCTACTTCGAGGTCGCGAAGCGCTGGCCGAAATCGAAGGAGGCCCCCAAGGCGGCGTTCACCGCCGCCTCGGTCTACGAGCAGATGGCCTATTTCGACAAGGCCGCCGAGGCCTACGCCCTGGTGGCCACGAAATATCCCGAGGATCCCAAGGCCGCCGACGCGCTGTTCAACGCGGGCGCGCTCTCGCAGGCGCAGGGCCGGCCCAAGGACGCCATCAAGCACTACGAGAGCTACGCGAAGCGCTACCGCGAGGAGCGCAAGGACGCCGAGGACGTCGCGTTCCGCGTCGGCGTCGTCTACGAGGAGGCCGGCGAGCACGGCAAGGCCGCCGAGGCGTTCGACAAGTACACGTCGCGCTGGCGCGGCGGCAAGTTCCAGATCGAGGCGCACGCGCGCGCCGCGCGCAACTTGATGAAGCTCGGCAAGGAGAAGCGCGTCTCGGAGGAGGCGGCCACGGCGGTGAAGCTGTGGAAGCAGGCGCCCAAGGACAAGCAGAAGAAGCTGGCGCGCTGGGCCGCCGAGAGCCGGTACCTGCAGGGCGAGCTGGTGTTCAAGGACTACGAGCGCATCACGCTGAACGTGAAGCCGTCCAGGCTCAAGAAGCAGCTCGACAACAAGACCAGCCTGCTCGTGAAGGCGCAGGAGATCTACATCCAGGTGGTCGAGTACGGCGACGCGTCGTGGGCCACCGCCGGCCTCTACCGCATCGGCCAGATGTTCGAGAACTTCGCCAACGAGCTCAAGAACGCGCAGGTGCCCGGCGACCTCACGCCCGAGGAGCAAGAGGTCTACCGCCAGGAGCTCGACACCTACGTGGTCGACATCGAGGACCGCGCCATCTTCGCCTACAAGATCGGCTACGGCAAGGCGCTCGAGCTCAGGGTCTACAACGAGTACACGCGGCTCATCCGCGAGGCGCTCGCGCGCCTGTCCTCGACCGAGTACCCGGCGGAGAACGAGGCGCGCGCCGACGTGCGCACCGGCGACCGGCCGCCCGAGATCCCGGTGCTCAAGGACGTCACGCGAGGCGAGGATGAGTAGGCTCGCGGCCGCGGGGCTGGTGCTCCTCCTCCTCGCCGCGTCCGGCTGCGGCGGCGGCAAGGTCTACACGCGTGGCCAGAAGGCACGCACGGTCGCCGTGCCCAAGCTGCGCCCGGTGCAAAAGGAGGCGCTGCGCGACTTCGACGCCGGGCTGCGCGCGCTCAAGCTGGGCGGGCCCGAGGCCGACGAGCGCGCCGCGGAGAAGTTCCAGGCCGCGACCGGCAAGGACGGCACGCTCTGGGAGGCGTGGCACAACCTGGGCGTGATCTACACGCGCCAGGGCGACGACGCGGGCGCCGCCGAGGCGTTCACGCGCGCGCTGGCGGTGAACCCCGCGCACACGCCCGCCCTGCTCGGCCGCGCCGAGGCCAACCGCCGGCTGCGCCGCTGGGACGCCGCCAAGGCCGACTACAAGGAGGCGCTCGCGCGCGATCCGCAGGACGCCGGCACGCTCCTGCGCCTGGCCTCGATGCAGCGGGCGACCAACGATCTCGATGGTGCGCTCGGCAGCGTGCGCGAGGCGCTGCGGCTCAAGGGCGACGACCCACGCGCCCACGTGGAGCTGGGCCTTCTGTACCTGGCGGGCGGCCGGCAGGAGCTGGCCGAGTTCGTGCTCCTCAAGGCCGCCGAGCTCGACCCCAAGAGCCCGCTGGCGTGGAACGCGCTCGCCCTGCTCTCGCTCGCCAAGGGCGACGACCAGGAGGCCTTCGAGCGCTTCGATTTCGCGACCGGATTGGATCCGAGCTTCAGGGACGCGCGTTTCAACAAGGCCACCGTGCTGCTGAACGCTGGAGACTACGCGCGCGCCGCCACCGAGCTCGAGGCCGTGGTCGAGCTGGACGTGCGCGACGTCGACGCGTTCATCTCGCTGGGCGTGGCCTACCGTGGCCAGGGCAAGCACCCCAAGGCGAGGCAGGCCTGGGAGGCCGCCTTGAAGATCGCGCCCAAGAACGCGGACGCCTTGTGGAACCTCGCGGTTCTGTCGCAAGATTTCCTGCAGGACGAGAAGGCCGCGAAGGACTACCTGGCCCGCTACATGCAGGCCTCCGGGCCCGACCACCCTCGTCGAAAGGACGCGGACGCCCGCGCCAAGGAGATGGGGGGCTCCAAGTGATGCACAGAAGCATGGCCATGGTGCTCGGGTTTTCGCTCGGCGTGTCGCTGATGTGCGTAGCTGCACCTACCTCCGCACAGAAGCGAAAGAAGCCGGCGGCCGCCGCGCCCGCGCCGGCCGCCGC
>JBKJOI010000828.1:0-12123 GCA_046595695.1 Haliangiales bacterium
TCACGCCCGGCGAGCAGCGCCGCGGAGAGCTCGACGCGTGCGGCCTCGGCCAGCTGTGGCGCGCCCCACAGGCCGGCGCGCGCGGCGCCCAGGCGTTCCCATTCGGCGGCCGCAGCGGCGAGGCGCTCGCGCACGGCGCGCTGGCCGGCGTCGCGGTCGAGCCAGCCGCGCAGCGTGTCCCAGCCGGTCAGCAGGGCCTCGTGCGCGACCTCGTGGGCGGCGGCGCCGTCGTCGCTGCGGCGGGCGGCGAGCAGCCGGCCGCGCACCAGCGCGGCGAGCGCGGCGGCGGCGACGGCGTCGTCGCCGACCAGCTCGGCCTCGCCGCGGCGCGCACGCGTGCCGTCGGTGGTGACCAGCTGGGTCAGCAGCCGGCGCGCGGCGTCGCGCTCGGCCGGCGACAGCGCCGCGAGCACGCCGTCGGCGTGCCGAGCCAGCGCGCCGGCGACGCCGCCGATGACGGCGAGCGCGGCCGCCGGGATCACGGCGCGGGCGACGTCGCGGCGCTCCCACAGCTCGGCGAGCGCGAACTGCAGGAGCGGCAGCGCACCCGGCGCGTCCGCGGCGGCAGCGAGCGCGTCGACGAGCGCGTCGTGCTCGAAGCGGACGCCGGCGGCACGCGCCGGGCCCACGATGGCCTCGCGCAGCTCCGCGGGGCCGAGCGGCCCGAGCAGGTAGAGCGCGCGGCCGAGCCCGCGGCCCAGGCCGGGCAGCGCGGCGACGCGGGTCAGGAAGTCACCGCGCACGGTCGCCAGCACCCGCACCCCGGGCACGTGATCGGCGAGCTCGGCCAGCGCCTCGGCGACGGCGGCGCGCTCGACGGCCGCGGCCTCGGTGACCAGCTCCTCGAGCTGATCGGCGAACAGACACAGGCCGCGCGCGGCGCCGAGGCGCTCGCCGAGCGCGCGCGCCAGGTGCTGGCCACCGGCGGCGAACGCGGCGTCGAGCGACGCGGCGGTCGCGGCGGTCGCGGCGGGCGCGGTGGTCGCGGCGGTCGCGGCCTCGAGCGCGCGCGCCAGGCTGGCACGTGGATGCCGCCCGGGGATCCAGCGCGCCACCGTCCAGGAGCGACCCTCGCCGAGCGCGCCGGCGCTGACCAACGGGAGCACGCCGGCGCGGCACAGCGAAGACTTGCCCGCGCCCGAGTCGCCCGCGACCACCACCAGCGGCTCGGCGCGCAGCTGCTCGAGGATCGCGAGCGTCTCGGCACGGCGGCCGAAGAACAGCCCGCGGTGCTCGGCCTCGAACGCGCGCAGACCGCGGTACGGGCTGCCCTCGGGCACCGGCACGGGCGGCGCGGTCAGCGCATCCAGCTCGCCGCGCAGCGCGTCGGCGGACGCGGGTCGCTCGGTCGGGTCGGCGCGCAGGCAGCGATCGACGAGCGCGGCGAGGCGTGGCGGCACGGTCGGCGCGAGATCGGTGAGCGCGGGCGGCGGGCCGGCGGCGACGGCGGCGCGCAGGCGCTCGAGGTCGGTGGCCTCGTAGGGCGGCCGGCCGCTGGCGAGCTGGAAGAGGATCGCGCCCAGCGAGTAGAGATCCGAGCGCACCGTGGCGGGCTCGCCGCGCCACAGCTCGGGCGCCAGGTAGAGCGGCGTGCCGACCAGCGCGCCCGGGCGCGTGAGCGCGAGGTCGGGCGTGCTCGGCTCGGACGCCACGGAGGCCGCGGTCGAGGCGACCGGTGGCGCGGTGGGCACCGGCTCGGCATCGAGCACGGGCGTGTCGTCGAGGTCGCCGAGCGCGGCCGCGGCCGCGTACGGCGCGCGCGGCGCGGTCGGCGCGGCGCGCGGTGCGGTCGGCGCCGGCGCCACGTCGAGCAGCTTGGCCAGGCCGAAGTCGCACAGCTTGACCTCGCCGTCATCGGAGAGCAGCGCGTTCGCCGGCTTGAGGTCGCGGTGCAGCACGCCGCGCCGGTGCGCCGCGGCCAGGCCGGCGGCGAGCCCGACCGCGAGCTGCACGAGCTGCTCGGGCGCGACCGGCAGCGCGAGCTTGTCCAGGCTCTGGCCGCGGATGAACTCGGAGACCAGGTATGGCCGGCCCGCCACCTCGGCGACGCGGTGGATCGCGACCACGTTCGGGTGCGACAGCCGCGCGATCGCGCGCGCCTCGACGAGAAAGCGCTCGCGCGCCGCCGGGCTCGGGTCGAGCGCGGCGAGGAACTTCACCGCCACCGCGCGATCGAGCACGGTGTCACGCGCGAGGTAGACCTGGCCCATCGCGCCGCGACCGACCAGGCGCGACAGCCGGTAGCCGTCGAACTCCTCGGGCGGCAGGAACGCGCCGGCCGCGCCGGTCATGCCGGGCTGCCGCCGCCCGAACCGCCGCTCGAGCCGCCGGCGCCCGAGCCGCCGCTCGCGCCCGCACCGCCGCTCGAGCCGCCGCCACGCGGCCGGCTGCGCGACGCGGCCTGGATCCCGTAGAGCTTCATCTTCGTGACGAACGTGCGCAGCGGCATGCCGATGAGCTCGGCCGCGCGCGTCTGCACGCCCGCCGCCGCGGCGAGCGCCTGCGTCATGCGGGTGCTCTCGAGCTCGCGAATCTCCTCATCGATGGGCCGGAAGCCGCCCGCGCCGGGCGTCCGGGCGTCGCCGGCGCCGAGGCCCGCGAGCGCAACCGGAGCTTCACCCGGCCCCGCGCCCGCGCCCGCGCCCGCGCCCGCGCCCGCCCCCGCCCCCGCCCCCGCCTCGCCCGCCGCCTCGCCCAGGCCCTCCGGCAGGTCCCACGGCTCGACGACCGACTCCGACACCGTCGCCGCGACGAAGCTCATCGCGTTGCGCAGCTCGCGCACATTGCCGGGCCAGCGGTGCGCGAGCAGCGCGTACATCGCGGCCGGCGACAGCGTGAGCGGCGGCCGCTTCTCCCGTGCACACGCCTCGTCGAGCAACACGCGCGCGAGCAGCGACAGCTCGCGCGCCCGGTCGCGCAGCGGCGGCACCGCCACGCGCGCCGCGGCGAGCCGGAAGTACAGGTCCTGGCGGAAGCGCCCCGCGCTCACGTCCTCGCGCAGGTCGCGGTGCGTCGCGGCCACGATGCGCGTGTCGATGGTGCGCTCGTGCACCTCGCCCAGGCGGGTGATGCGCTGGGTCTCGAGCGCGCGCAGGAGCTTCGCCTGCGCCGCCGGCGACAGCTCGCCGACCTCGTCGAGCAGCACGGTGCCACCGCGAGCGCTCTCGAGCAGGCCGATCTTGATCGCGACCGCGCCGGTGAAGGCGCCCTTGTCGTGGCCGAACAGCTCGCTCTCGAGCAGCGCGTCGGCGAGCGCGGCGCAGTTGAGCGCCACGAACGGCGCGGCGGCGCGGCGCGACAGCGCGTGCAGCGCGCCCGCGACCAGCTCCTTGCCCACGCCGGTCTCGCCGGCGATGAGCACCGGCAGCTCACTCTGCGCGAGCCGCTCGACCAGCGCGTACAGCCGCACCATCGCCGGATCGGCGACCACCACGGTGCGCTGGCCGATGCTGCGCGTCGCGCTCAGCTCCGAGGCGCGTCGCACCGCCTCGGCCGGCGCCGCCGCGCGCGCCGCGCGCGCCACCCCGAGCAGCGAGTCGGCGTCGCCGCCATCCTCGGGCGAGAGCGCCAGGCCGGCGCGCGCGCGCGGGTGCAAGGGCGAGATCGCCGCGAGCGTGCGCTGCAGGGCCACGGCCGCCTCGCGCGCGTCCAGCTCGGGCAAGACGACCAGCAGCTCGCCGTCGCCGTGCCACGAGGCGGCGTCGAGCACGCGCAGGACCGGTACGAGCGCGGCGAGCACGCGCGGCCGGTCGACCTCCGCCGCGCTGCTGCCCACGCCGGCGCCCGACGAGCGCTCCGGCGCGTCGTCGAGCCCGATGGCGGCCAGCGCGAGCGGCCGGCGCCAGCGCCGCGAGCGCAGGAGCTCCGCCTCGATGCGCTGGCGGAACGCCGCACCGTCGAGCAGGGGGCGCGCCGAGAGCCGGCGCGGCTCGCGGTGGAACACCAGCTGCGCGCCACCGATCGTGATCACGTCGCCCGAGGCGAGCAGGCGCGGCCGCGCCAGCCGCTCGCCGCCGACGCGCGTGCCGTTCTGGCTGCCGAGATCCTCGAGCTGGGCCTCGCCGCTCTCGAGCACGAGCCGCGCGTGCCGGCGCGACGCGACCGCGTCGTCGAGCACCAGGTCGCTCTGCGAGGCGCGTCCGATCACGACCTCGCCGGCCGCGGGCAGCGCGTGCATCGTGGAGCCGCCCGCGTCGAAGACCAGCAGGTACCAGGCGCGCGCCGCGGCGTCGGCAGCGGGATCGGCGAGCGGCGTCGCCGTGAGCGTCTGCCGCTGCTCGGGCAGCGTGCGCTCGGGCCTGTGCTCGTCGTCGTCCCGCATCCTGGGATCGAGCTATAGCCCGAGGCTCGCGGGGGGTCTATGGCCTCGCGTACGAGGCGCCGGCGAGGCTCGCGCGGGTCTATGGCCTTGCGAGCGAGGCACCGGCGAGGCTCGCCGGCGCGCCGTTGCCGGCGCTGGCCGCCGACGCGGCCGCCGCGGCGCGCATCGCGGCGAGCCCCTGCTCGCGCGTGACGAGCGGCGCGTAGCCGAGCTCGCGGCGCGCCTTGGCGTCGCTGACCGTGACCTCCTCGCCGATCAGGCGGACCCCCGTGCGCGTCACCGGCGGCTCGCCGCCGAGCGCTGCGAGGCGCCAGGCGAGCTCGCCGAGGTAGGCGCCCAGGCGCGCGGCCCAGTGCGGCACGCTCTTGGGTGTCGGCGTGATCCCGGCGGTCGCGAGCATCGCGGTGAGGAAGCCGCGAAACTCGACCGGCTCACCATCGGTGATGAAGTAGGTCTCGCCGGCCACGCCGCGCTCGGCGGCGAGCACGAGGCCGTGGCAGACGTTCTGCACGTGCGCGGTCGACGTGAGGTAGCTGCCGCCGCCGATCCAGGCGAACTTGTTCGCGCGCACGAGGCGGGCGATCTTGGGCAGCAGCACGGTGTCGCCGACGCCCCAGATGAAGCGCGGGCGCACGATGACGGTCTCGAGGCCGGGGACGGAGGCGGAGGCTGCGTTCGCGGACCCGGACGCCACGTTCGCGGCGCGCACGATGTCCTCGGCGCGGCCCTTGCTCCATGGGTAGAGGCCGAGCGGACGGCGCGGCAGCGGCCAGGTCTCGTCGGCGTTGCGGATGCGCGGTACGCCCTTGCCGACGAGGACCGCCTCGGTCGATACATGCACGAAGCGGCGTACCCCGGTCTCGCGCGCTGCGTCGACGACGAGACGCGTGCCGTCGATGGTGTCACGCTGGAAGTCTGCGCGCGCGCCCCAGTCGTTGACCTTGGCGGCGGCGTGGAAGACGACGTCGCAGCCGGTCATGCCGGCACGGAGCGCGGCGGTATCGGTGAGATCGCCGCGCACGGGCGTCGCGCCGGCGGCGCGGACGGCCTGCGCCGCGTCGTCGGAGCGGGCGAGCGCGACGACCTCGGTGCCGCGGGCGCGGAGCATCGTGATGAGGGCGCGGCCGAGGAAGCCGGAGCCGCCGGTGAGGAAGGCGCTAGTGATCATGGGTTGGCGGGGGATGTCGGGTGCTCGGCGAACGCATCGTTCGGGGTCACGGCCGCAGAGCTTCGTTCGAGCTCAGCGAGCAGCGGCTGGATGACCTGCGTCCACGCGTCGCGCGTGGCGATGCGCTGCGCGGCAAGCGTCAGTCGGCCGTGCGCCGCCCAGCGCGGATCGTCGTCGAACTCGCCCGCCGCGAACGCGCCGGCAGCGTCGTCCGCCCGGCCGTCCGCACCGTCGCCCGCGCCGTCAGCTGCACCGTCGCCCGGCCGATAGGTTTGTGAAGATTGCGCACTTACCCTGAAAAGCTCAACGAGATCATCGCGCTGGAAGGCGGAGAGTGTCCCCCACGCGAGCGCGGCGTGGCGGGCCTCGTCGCGGGCGATGCCGCGGAGGAGCGTCCGGGTCGCGGGATCTTCGCAGGCCGAGAGGGCGCGGGCGGCGCGCAGAGCGGCGATCGTCTCGGCGACGCAGCCTTCGAAGAACGTGGTCGTCGCGACGCCGGCGGGCGTGAGGGCGCGCGCGGCGGGCGCGGCGAGGGCGCCAGGGCCGAGCGGGGCGAGCGCGTACCTCGAGGCGAGGGCGAAGCAGCGCTCGGCGTGGCGGATCTCGTCGAGCGCGGCGCGGTGCAGGCGGAGGAGCAGCGCGGGTGGCGCGGCGATCGCCTGCAGCTCGAGTGAGGCGCGAGAGAAGGAGGCAACCGAGGCGTGCTCGGCGAGCGCGTCGGCGGCCCAGGCGTCGGCCAGCGCGGCGCGGAGTGCGGCGGGCAGCGCGGCATCGGCGGGCGCGGCGGTGGCGAAGCGGGCGGCGGCGCGCCCGAACCAGGCGCGCGCGCCGGGCGCGCCGCGCCGGAGCAGCGCGACGCGCGCCTCGCCGCCGTCGAAGAGCGGGCGGCCTTCGATCACGCGCTCGTCGTGGCAGCGGGCGACGTAGTCGTAGCAGCAGGAGTCGGCGTCGCCGGCAGCGCGCGCCTCCTGCGTGGCCTTCTCGCTCCAGGAGAAGGTCGTGCCGTCGGGATCGATCACATCGGTGGGGCAGCCGAGCTTGACCGAGACGCCGTCGCCCACGAACGGCTTCACGCGCAAAGGCGGGCCGCACCACTGGCCGCGCGAGCAATTGTCGGGCGGCGTGCGCAGGACGCCGCTGCGACCGTCGGCGACCACGGCGCCCGTACCCGCGTCGGGCGGGAGCTTCACGGTAGGCTCACCGGCGCCGCGCGTCGACCCCGCGCCGCCCGAGCACGCGAGCGGCGTCGCGAACACCGCCGCGTAGAGGAACCGGCGCAGCCGCGTGACGTCCTTCATGAGCGGGACCGGGCGGCTAGAGCTTGGAGGTGAGGTAGTTCTTGATGGTGCGCTCGACCGCGTCGGCATCCGCCATGGGCGCGGGCGGCAGCCGGCGCAGCTCCTCCTCGATCTCGGTGTACAGCATGGCGCGCGCCTTGGCGTCGTCGACGACGGTCTGCGGCTTGCGCCCGCGGACTTCCTTTCCGACCAGCTCCTGGGTGTACTTCTTGAGCTTGGGGTAGACCACCGGCCCGAGGAACTCGCTCACGATCTCGGCCTCGTTGCACAGGCGGCCGATCGCCGCGGTGGTGCCGCCGTCGAGCTCGCCGATGCCCTTCTCGACCGCGAGGGCGGTGGCCACGCGCAGGATCATCGCGTCGTCGATCACGCCGCAGGTCTCCTCCCAGTCGGGGATGAGGTCCATGCGCGTGACCAGGTAGTTGAGCGAGGCCGCGGCCTGGATGCGCGCCTCGGCGGGCGCCTTGGCCGACTCCACGATCCGCTTCACCGCGTTGACGTCCTCGTGGAAGGTGTCGATCCAGCCACGCATCTTCGAGATGTATTGTCCCATTTACGTGACGCTCCTCTGGTTGCGCTGGGCGAGCCGCCCCAGCCCGTCGTAGGCGGCGTACTTGTAGACTTCCGACAGCGTCGGGTAGTTGAACACGGCATCGATGAAGTAGTCGATGGTGCCGCCGAACGCCATGACCGCCTGGCCCACGTGCACGAGCTCGGTCGCGCGCTCGCCCAGGATGTGCACGCCGACGAGCTTGCGGGTCTCCGCGTCGAACACGAGCTTGAGCAGGCCCTCCTGGTCGTTCACGATCTGGCCGCGCGCGTTGTCGCGGTACCAGGCCTTGCCGACCTCGACGTCGAGGCCCTTCTTGCGCGCGTCGTCCTCGGTGTCGCCGACCATGGACACCTCCGGGATCGTGTAGAGGCCGTAGGGGAACAGCGGCGCGACTGCCTTCTTGTAGGCGAAGCCGAAGGCGTGGCACATGGCCACCCTTCCCTGCTCCATGCTGGTCGAGGCCAAGGACGGCCAGCCGATCACGTCACCGGCCGCGTAGATGTGCGCCACGCTGGTCGCGTAGTTGGCGTCGACGACGATGCGCTTGCGCTCGTCGAGCTCCACGCCCGCGGCCTCGAGCCCGAGCCCCTCGGTGTTGCCGGCGCGGCCCGCCGCGGCCATCAGCCGGTCGGCCTCGAGCACCTTGCCGCTCTTGAGCGTGACGCGCACGCCGGTGCCGTCGGCGCGCCGCGCGTAGTGCTCGATCTGATCGTTCACGATGATGTCGACGCCCAGGCGCGTCATCGCCGCGGCCAGCCCGTCGCCGATCTCGCGATCGAGGAAGCTGAGGATCCGCTCGCGGCCCTCGATGAGCGTGACCTTGGTGGTGCCGAGCGCCGCGTACACCGACGCGTACTCGCTGCCGATCACGCCGCCACCGACGACGATGAAGGTGCGCGGGATGCGGTCGACCTCGAGCACCTCGTCCGAGTCGTCGACGTAGACGTCCTCGAACGGGATGTTGGGCGGGCGGTGCGGCCGCGACCCGGTGGCGATGAGCACCACATCGGCGTGCAGATCCATGGGCCCGGCACCGGGCGAGTCGACGTGCACCGTGTGCGGCCCGGTCAGGGTCGCCTTGCCGTGCCACAGATCGATGCCGTGGCGGTTGATGTTGCGCGCGATGCGCTCGCGCTCCTTATCGACGACGAAGTCCTTGTGGACCATGAAGTCGGCGATCTTGATGCCCTCGGTGCGCACGCTGCACGAGAGGCCGTAGATCTCGCGCTGGCGCAGCCCCGACAGGTACATCGCGCTCTCGCGCAGGGTCTTCGACGGCAGCGTGCCGGTGTTGGCGCACGCGCCGCCCAGCACCGGCTCCTTCTCGATGATCGCGACCTTCTTGCCGAAGTAGGCGGCCTGGGCCGCGCCCTTCTCGCCGGCAGGCCCGGATCCGAGCACCACCAGGTCGTATCTGCGATCGGTCGCGGACATCTCGCCCCCTCGGCCATCTTGCCACGGTTCGGCAGGTCATGGGATAAGTGCGCGCATGGCGAAGCCCTCCAAGATCAAGGTCAAGAACCCGGTCGTCGAGATGGACGGCGACGAGATGACCCGCATCATCTGGAAGTACATCAAGGACAAGCTGGTCCTTCCCTACCTCGACATCGACCTCAAGTACTTCGACCTCGGCATCGAGCACCGCGATCAGACGAACGATCAGGTGACCATCGAGTCGGCCAACGCCACCAAGCAGTACGGCGTCGCGGTCAAGTGCGCGACCATCACGCCCGACGAAGCGCGCGTGAAGGAGTTCAACCTGAAGGAGATGTGGAAGTCTCCCAACGGCACCATCCGCAACATCGTGGGCGGCACCATCTTCCGCGAGCCGATCATCTGCAAGAACGTGCCGCGCCTGGTGCCCGGCTGGACCAAGCCGATCGTGATCGGCCGCCACGCCTACGGCGACCAGTACCGCGCCACCGACTTCCTGATCCCCGGCGCGGGCACGCTGACCATGACCTTCCAGCCCAAGGACGGCGGCAAGCCGATCGAGCACAAGGTGTTCGACTTCCCGGCCGCCGGCATCGCCATGGGCATGTACAACCTCGACGAGCAGATCATCGGCTTCGCACGCTCGAGCTTCATCTACGGGCTCGCGCGCAGCCTGCCGGTCTACCTGTCGACCAAGAACACCATCCTCAAGCGCTACGACGGCCGCTTCAAGGATCTGTTCCAGAAGATCTTCGACGAGGAGTTCGCCGACAAGTTCAAGGCGGCGGGCCTGACCTACGAGCACCGCCTCATCGACGACATGGTCGCGGCGGCGCTCAAGTGGGAGGGCGGCTTCCTGTGGGCGTGCAAGAACTACGACGGTGACGTGCAGTCCGATACCGTCGCGCAGGGCTTCGGCTCGCTCGGCCTCATGACCTCGGTGCTGCTCACGCCCGACGGCAAGACGGTCGAGGCCGAGGCCGCGCACGGCACGGTCACCCGCCACTACCGCGAGCACCAGAAGGGCAAGCCGACCTCGACCAACCCGATCGCGTCCATCTACGCGTGGACGCAGGGGCTCAAGTACCGCGGCAAGTTCGACGACACGCCCGACGTCGTCCGCTTCGCCGACGCGCTCGAGCAGATCTGCGTCGAGACGGTCGAGTCGGGCAAGATGACCAAGGACCTCGCGATCCTCATCTCGCCGACGCAGCCGTGGCTCACCACCGAGCAGTTCCTCGACGCGCTCGACGCCGGCCTGCAGACCAAGATGGCCAGCTGGGCGTAGACTGCGAGGGCATGTCCGCGCCCTCGCCCGCCGCGATCGAGCTCAAACCCGGGCTCGAGGTCGCGGGCCGCTACACGCTGATCGCGCCGCTCGGGCGCGGCGCGGGCGGCACGGTCTGGGAGGCGCGGCACACGCCCAGCGGGCGCTCGGTCGCGCTCAAGATCGTCGTCCCAGAGGCAGGCGCGGCCGAGGATCTCGTCGCCCGCCTGCGCCGCGAGGCGCGCGCCGCCGCGCTGCTCGATCATCCCAACATCGTGGAGGTCCTCGATCTCGGCGCGGTCGGCGCCGACGCCATCTACCTGGCCATGGAGCTCATCCACGGCGAGCCGCTGGCCGCGATCCTGGAACGCGGCCCGCTGCCGACGCGGCGCGCGCTCCTGCTGGCGCGCCAGACCCTCGAGGCGCTCGCGCACGTGCACACACACGGCATGATCCACCGCGATCTCAAGCCGGCCAACGTGATGATCGTGCGCGTCGGCGAGCCCGGCCAGACCTGGGAGCAGGTGAAGCTGGTCGACTTCGGGCTGGTGAAGCTCATCGGCGCCACGCTCGCCGACCTGGGTGGCGAGCGGCTCACCAGGACCGGCTTCACCTTCGGCACGCCCGCGTACATGGCGCCGGAGCAGGCGATGGGCCAATCCATCGACGCGCGCGCCGACCTGTACGCGCTCGGCGTGATGCTCTTCGAGATGCTGACCGGCACGCGCCTCTTCGACTTCAAGGACACCCACACGGTGCTCGCGCACCACATCGCGACGCCACCGCCGACGCTGGCCGAGCGCGCGCCCGGCGCAGCCTGGGCCACGCCCGCGCTCGAGGCGCTGCTCGCGGGCGCGCTGCGCAAGGCGCCCGCCGAACGCTTCGCCGACGCCGGCGCCATGCTCGTGGCGCTCGACGCCGGCTTCGTGTCGATCGACCACCTGCCATGAGCTCGCGCACACCATGAGCCTGAGCCCGGGCGACATCGCGCACCTCCTGACCGCGCTGGCCTGCCTGCTGGTCGCGGCCCACCTGGGCGGCTTCGTGCTGGTCAAGCTACGCCAGCCGCGCGTGATCGGCGAGATCGTCGGCGGCTTCCTGCTCGGCCCGACCGTGCTCGGCGCGCTCGCGCCCGAGGTGCGCCTGCTGCTCTTCCCGATCACCGGCCCGACGCCGCCGGTGCTGGGCGCGGTCTACCAGCTCGGTCTGCTGCTGCTCATGTTCTGCTCGGGCGCGCAGGTGCGCACGGCGTTCGCGCCCGGCGAGCGGCGCATCGCGCTCACCATCGCCACCACCGGCACGATCCTGCCCTTCGTCGCGGCGCTCGGCTTCCTCCAGCTCGTCGACCCTGGCCACCTGGGCCCGGCGCAGCACGAGGCTGCGTTCGTGCTGGTGTTCGCGATCGCGATGGCCGTCACCAGCATCCCGGTGATCTCGCGCATCATGCTCGACCTCGGCATCCTCGAGACCTCGTTCGCGCGCATCGTCCTGGGCGCGGCGGTGCTCGAGGACGTGCTGCTCTACGTCGTGCTCTCGGTCGCGCTCGGCCTGGCCGGCGCCACCGCCGGCCCCGAGCTCGGCGTGCCGGGCTGGCTGGGCATCGAGCCCGCGTCGGGCCTGGGCGCCGCGTACCACGTGATCTCGTCGCTCGGCTTCTTCGGCCTCAGCCTGGTCGCGGGTCCGTGGCTGTACGCGCGATCGATCGCGCTGCGCATCAACTGGCTGCACCGCTCGAGCCCGACCGGCTCGCTGCTCGTCTACCTCATGATCGTGACCGCGATCGCGATCGTGCTCGGCGTCGCGCCCATGCTCGGCGCCTTCGTGGCCGGCATGATCGCCGCGCGCGCCACCCCCGCCGAAGCGCCCGAGCGCGAGGCCATCCAGCAGTTCTCCTTCGCCTTCTTCGTACCGCTGTACTTCGCCCTGGTCGGCTTCCGGCTCGATCTGCGCCAGGAGCTCGACCTGCCCTTCTTCGCCGCCTTCCTGGCCTTCGCCTGCGTGGTCAAGGCGCTGTCGGTGTATGTGGGGGCACGTGCGGTGCGCGAGAGCCACGCCGCCTCCACCAACCTGGCGCTGGCGATG
>JBKJOI010000870.1:0-3998 GCA_046595695.1 Haliangiales bacterium
CCTCGAGCAGGACCTGCGCGAGCGCGGCTACGAGACCCGCCTCGTCACCGGCTTCGTCATCGACGACGGCGCGCTCCGCCGCCACCGCTGGGTCGCGGTCCGCATCGGCAAGCGATGGATCCCTGTGGACCCCATGTTCTCCGAGGTCCCCGCGCGCCCCACGCACGTCGCCCTCGCCGTCCACGGCAGCTCTCCCGACGAGCTCGCCTTCATCGACGACGTCGTCTTCGCAGGCTGGACTTCCGCGATCGCCGCCTGGGGACACTCTCCATCTTCCAAGTAGCTGAGGCTGCAGGCGAATTTCGGGTATGTGCGAAATCATCACAATTCGCACGGGCCCGGGAGGTGCTGCCGCGGAGTGATCGCGAACGTTGTTCCGCGCCTACTTCAGGGCGAGCGCCGCACCCGCCGCGTCGCGCCATATGGAGCCTGGTCCTCCCGGGCGTACGTCCCGTCGGGACGTTCCAGCCGCCGGCCGTAGGGGCTCGCCGATAGCGCCTCGGCGGCGCGAATCGCCGTCATGCGCTTTGGCTGCCTGCCTTCGGCGAGGTAGAGCGCGACGCGCTCGCGGTAACGTGCAGCCCGCACGTTCGCGGTCGCGGCCAGCGCGAGGTACCACGGGCTCGGCGTCCAGAGGTCGACCGGGATCGACGAGCGCTCCGGTTGCCCCGCGTGGATCGCGTACGTGCTCCAGCGATGGTCCGCCGGGTCGTCGACCATGCCCGCGCGCAGCGCGTTGACGTCGGCATAGTAGGTGACCACCGCGAGTTGCTCGTCGTCGACGATGGGATCGGACCAGAAGCGCGCCTCGAAGAGCTTGCCGCTCGCCGTGCGCTCGCGGTTTCGCTGCTGGGCATAGCGCTGCGCGGTCAGCTTGACGAAGCGCGCCATCACTTCGACGCCAGGCGCGCGCACGATCATGTGCACGTGGTTCGACATGAGCGTGAGGGCGTGCAGCGCGACGTCGGTGCGCTCGAGCGCTTGCTCCAGGTAGCGCAGAAAACGCTGGTAGTCGCTCGCGTACGAGAACAGGCGCCTGCGGTTGTTCGCGCGGAGGACGACGTGGTGAGGGTAGTCGGGGACGACGATCCGGGCTTGGCGGCTCATGACCCAGGCATCGGCGGGGGGACCTCACTGGTTGCGTGAGGAATGAGAGCATTGCGCACATAGCCGAAATTCGTTAGCAGCCTCAGCAGCTTGGAACGCGGAGAGTGTCCCCTCGTGATACATCAGGGCGTCATGTTGATCCTGATGAAGGCGGATGCGACGGCGGCGGATATCGATGGAGTCTGCGACCGGATCAAGAGCCTGGGCTTCAAGGCTCACCAGATCCCGGGACAGACGCGGGTGGCCATCGGGCTGACCGGGAACCAGGGGGCGCTCGAGCCGGCGCTCTTCTCGAGCCTCTCGGGCGTCGCCGAGGCGGTTCCGGTGTCGCGGCCGTGGAAGCTGGTCTCGCGCGAGGTGAAGCCGGAGGACACGGTCATCACGCTGGCCGGGCCGACCGATTCGCCGGCGAAGATCGGCGGGGGCAACTTCGTCGTCATGGCCGGGCCGTGCGCGGTCGAGAGCCGCGAGCAGCTCATGGGCGCAGCGCACGCGGTGCGCGAGCACGGCGCGAAGATCCTGCGCGGCGGCGCCTTCAAGCCGCGCACCTCGCCGTACGCGTTCCAGGGCCTGAAGAACGACGGCCTCGATCTCCTCGGCGAGGCGCGCGCGGCCACCGGCGGCATGCCGGTCATCACCGAGGTGGTCGACACGCGTGACGTCGCGCTCGTCGCCGAGAAGGCCGACATCCTGCAGATCGGCGCGCGCAACATGCAGAACTTCGCGCTGCTCGAGGCCTGTGGCGAGCTGCGCAAGCCGGTCATGCTCAAGCGCGGCATGTCTGCGACGATCCAGGAGTGGCTGATGGCCGCCGAGTACATCCTGGCGCGCGGCAACTACCAGGTGATCCTCTGCGAGCGCGGCATCCGCACCTTCGAGACCATGACGCGCAACACGCTCGACCTCGGCTCGCTACCGACGCTCCGTCGGCTCACCCACCTGCCGATCATCGTGGATCCGTCGCACGGCACCGGTGACTACCGCTCGGTGCCCGCGCTCGCCCGCGCCGCGGTCGCCTCCGGCGTGGTCGACGGCCTCATGATCGAGGTGCACCCCGATCCCGCGAAGGCGCTCTCCGACGGGCCGCAGTCGCTGACGCCGAAAAACTTCGGGAAGCTGATGACCAGCGTCCGTGCCATCGCCGAGGTCGTCGGCCTGCGTATGTGAGCCGGCGGACGCGCTCGCCCTCCGCGTCTCCCTCCCCGGCCCCCGCGCGGCCCGCGCCCTCCGGCTCGAACGCCGTACGCGCGCTGGTCGCCTCGCTGCCCGCGCCGCTCCTGCGCGAACGCCTCGTGCGTGAGCGCCTGCGCCGCGCCGAGCGGCTCGCGCTGCGCTTCGAGCTCGACCTCGCCGCGTTCCTGAACGGCGCGCTCACCGACGAGCTGCGCGCACTCTGCGCCGCCTGCGCCCTGCCTTCCCGCGGCACTCCGGGGCTGCTGCGCCAGCGCCTCTGGGCCTGGGGCGCAGCGCTCGAGCGCCGTGCACTCGGCGCGGGCATCGAGCCGGGCAGTGACGTGCAGCCGCCCGCGATCGTCGTGCGCGGGATCCTGCACGTCGCTGCGTCGTCGGCGCGCGCCCGCGCCTCGTCGCACTCGCGCTCGCGCCGCGGTGCCGGTCCCGATGCAGGCGGCGGGGTCTCGACGTCGGCGCGCGCGGCCCGCTTTCCAGCTGCTGACGCCTGGCCGCGCCCGGTGCCGGTCGCGCCCGCGTGCTCGCCTGCACCGCCCCCCTCCGAGCCGGCGAGTCTCGACGAGCTGCTCGCGCGCGCCGACGCGCTGGTCGGCGTGCGCCTCGGCGCGCGCGGCCGAGACAAGGGCCAGCACGGCGCACGCATCTCCGCGCTCCTCGGCATCCCGCGCTCCAGCGACGCCACGCCCGACTGGCGCGGCGAGGTCGAGGTGAAGTCGCTCGCGGTGGTGCGCGCCGCCGGGGCCACCTGGCGCCTCAAGGACGGGCCCGCGATCGCCATGCGCTCGATCGACGCTGGCGCCAAGCTGCACCGCGTCCTGTGGATGATCCGCATCGACGAGGGCGAGGTACCCGGCGCGCCCGTGCTCAGCTGGTTCTATCAGGAGCTCGACGATGAGCTCGCGGCCGGTATCGAACGAGCTCGGCACTTGCGCCCAAAAGGTGGCAAGGGAACCAACAAGAAGGGGTGGTATCTTCGCCGCGACTTCTTCGAGTTCTGCGGGCTTCTGAAGAGCCTGAACGGATGATTCAAGTAAGTTAAGTACCGAACATCACACTACTTACTAGAGTAATGTTCGATTTAATACGTAGCGGAATAATGCAGGTATGCCGTAAACTGACTCTCGGAATGCAACACAACAGGTCTAAAATCATGGCTTCTTTCAGCAGCGCTCCCGGTTCGTTTTTCTCGGCTGTGCCCGCAAGTGTGCGCACCGCATCCCTCGGCGCTGCGATCTTCGCGCTCGGCATCCTCACTGGCTGCCCCGATACGCAGGCGCGCTTCGAGGAATTCGAAGGCCGCGTCGTCGACGCCGCAATAGTCGACATGCTCGACGCGCCGGAGCTCGAGGAGATCCCGGATATCAGCGGGAGCTACTACGTCGCGTTCCAGACCTACGATCCGCTGCCCGAGAGCATCATCCAATTCATCTGGGACGTCCAGATGACGCCGAAGCCCAGCGGCCTGCCCATGGTCACGGTCGCGGTGACGGCGCTGACCGCCGACACGCGCATGAAGTTGCCGGGCAGCACCACGCTCGCCGACATGCAGGTGAACTCCGCGGGCGAGTTCATGCTGGTCTTCGACCAGTACATCCTGCCCGCCGCCGCCGATCCGCTCCCCCTCGGCGAGCTCACTCTGGTCATGCTGATCAACGCCAGCATCAAGGCCGAGCACTCGTTCTGCGGCGTCGTCGTCGACG
>JBKJOI010000968.1:0-20068 GCA_046595695.1 Haliangiales bacterium
TCATGATCACCGCGTCGGCGCCGGCGGGCACGACGCCCCCGGTCGCGATCGCGACCGCGTCGCCGGCGGCCAGCGTGCCCGAGTGGACGCCGCCGGTCGGCACCTCGCCGGCGACGCGGTCGCGATCGCGACCGGGGGCGTCGTGCCCGCCGGCGCCGACGCGGTGATCATGATCGAGCACACCGCGATCGACGGTGGCGCTGTCAGTCTGCGCCGCAGCGCCACGGCCGGCCAGCACGTGATCGGCACCGGCGAGGACGTCGCCGCCGGCGAGCGCCTGCTCGCGCGCGGACGCCGGCTGCGCCCGGCCGACCTCGCGGCGCTGGCCGGCTTCGGGCACACGCGCGTCCACGTCTTCCGCCGTCCGCGCGTGGCCGTGCTATCGACCGGCACCGAGGTCGTCCCGCCCGAGCAGGCGCCGCTCCCGGGCCAGGTGCGCGACATGAACCAGGTCGCGCTGGCCGCCGCGATCGTGCGGGCGGGCGGGGTGTCCGAGAGCGGCGGCCTGATCGCCGACGACCCCGCGGCGCTGCAGTCCGCGATCGCGCGTGCCGCGGGCGCCGCCGACGTCGTGCTGATCGCGGGCGGCTCGTCGGTCGGCGCGCGCGACTTCACCGGCGAGGTGCTGGCACGGCTGGGCGCGCGCCTCGAGTTCGCCGGCGTGCACCTGCGGCCGGGGCGGCCCACGCTGCTCGCGCGCCTGGGCGACCGACCGATCCTCGGCCTGCCGGGCGTGCCGGCGTCGGCGCTGGTGGTGTTCGCGGCGCTGATCACGAGCTTCCTGCGCCACCTCGGCGGCGAGGACGTCACGCTCGCCGTCGAGCCGCGCGTGCGCGCCCGGCTGGGCGCGCCCATCGTCTCGGCAGCCGGCCGCGAGGACTGGGTGCGCGTCACGCTCTCCGCGGGCGGCGTCGCGATGCCGCTCTCGGGCGGCAACATGGCCGTGGGTACGCTGGTGCGCTCGACCGGCCTCGTGTGCGTCCCCGCCGCGGTGGTGTCGCTCGCCGCCGGCACCGATGTGGAGATCTTGCTGTCGTGAGCCTCTGGCTGGCCATCCTCCTCGGGCTCGTGCAGGGCGTGACCGAGTTCCTGCCCATCAGCTCCACGGCGCACCTGCGCATCACGCCGACCCTGCTCGGGCAGCCGGACCCGGGCGCCGCCTTCGACGCGGTGATCCAGCTCGGCACGCTCGCCGCCGTCATCATCTACTTCGCCGACGACCTTCGCCGCATGATCCGCGCGGTGTTCGTCGACCGCCGCTCCGACGACGCGCGGCTGGCCTGGCTGGTGGTCGCCGGCACCGTGCCCATCGGCATCGCCGGCGTCACGCTCAAGGACTACGTCACCGGCGATCTGCGCTCGCTGTACGTGATCGCCGGGACGCTCACCTTCGTGGGCCTGCTCATGGTGCTGGTCGAGCGGCGCTCGCTGCAGCAGCGCGCGATCGGCACTCTTCGGCTGTCCGATGCGATGATCATCGGGATCGCACAGGCGTGCGCGCTGGTGCCCGGCGTCTCGCGCTCGGGCGCCACGCTGACCGCGGCGCTCGTGCTCGGGCTCACCCGGCCGGCGGCGGCGCGCTTCTCCTTCTTGCTGTCGATCCCGGCGATCGGCGCGGCCGGCATCTTCCAGATGAAGGACGCGCTCGAGGAGACCGGCGGCGGCTCCTCGGTGATGCTGCTCGCGGTCGCAACGGTGGTCTCCGGGCTGGCCGGCTACGCGTCGATCGCCTGGCTCATGCGCTACTTGCACACGCGGTCGCTCGCGCCCTTCGCGGTCTACCGGATCGCGCTCGCGGCGCTGCTCGTCGTGCTCTGCCTCGCCGGCGTCGTCGCGCCGCTGTAGCGCCGCTCGACGCGGCGCCGCGCCCTCGACGTGATCTCACGTCAGTGGGACAGCGCGCTCGCCCGGCTCAAGCTGCACGTGGAGCGCTGAGGCCGGCCGCAGCGGCAGGGGCGGCGGCGGTGGCGGCGGTGGCGACGGCCGGGCGCGCGGCGCGGGCCGCGCGCCCGGCGTGGCGCTCGCGATCCGCACGCTCCTTGGGCGTGCCCACGTAGGGGACGCGCGTGCCCATGAGCACGTCGAACCAGGCGTGCGTCACACCCCAGTTCTTTTCCTGATCGGGTCCCATGTGGTGGTCGTAGTGCCAGGGCACATGGGCGCGCGCCCACTCGGGATCCAGGTGCGCGCGCTTGTGCACGCGGTGGTACTGGAAGAGGGAGTACCAGATCGTTGCGGTGTAAAATGGCGCGACCGGGAAGAGCGGCGCGTGCGCCACGCCCACCACCGCCAGCGCGAGCGCCTCGCGGCCCTGCGCGTGCCGGCCGAAGACCGAGCGCCGGTAGTTCGGATCGTGGCCGTCGTGCTTGCGCGTGGCCTGGTGGTGCTCGTAGAAATGGAACCGGAAATAGCTGTGTTTCTTCCGTTTTCCCAGCGCGTGGAGCACATACTTGTGCGTGAGCCATTCACCGGCGTTGAACGTGAAGAGTGCGACGGGAATGCCGATCATGACGACCTCCACAAAACGTGACTAACTGGTCACGCTATTTACTTACTCTGGTTCATAGGCACCTTCATGTCCACGAAAAAGCGCGCCCGTCGCCCGCTCCTCGCCCAGGCCGTGCCCCCGCCGACGCAGCAGCTGCCGCGTGAGCGTCCCGGCGCGCCGGGCGGCAAGCGCGACGAGAACCGCCGCGAGAAGGTGCAGGCGATCTGCGACGCGGCGCTGCGCCTGTTCCTCGAGCACGGCATCGAGGGCACGAGGATCGACGAGATCACCACCGCCGCGGGCGTGGCGAAGGGAAGCTTCTACCGCTACTTCGCCGACAAGCTGCAGCTGACGGAGGCGCTGCTGGCGCCGCTGTCGTCGGCGGTCGCGGCCGCGTTCGAGCGCTGCGAGAAGGCGATCCACCGCGCCAGCGAGGGCGTGGACGAGGGCGCGCGGGCGGACAAGCCGCTGAACGCTGCGTACACCGCGCTGGGCCTCGACCTGGGCCTCCTGGTGGTCTCGCACGCTCCGGCGATCCGCTTGTTCCTCCAGGAGCGCCGCGGTCCGGGGGTGGGCGCACGCGCCCCGGTCGCGCGGCTGGCGGCGCTGCTGGAGGAGCGCGCCGAGGCGCTCTCGGCGCGTGCGAGAGAACGCGGCCTGCTGCGTCCGTTCAACGCGCGGGTGAGCTCGCTCGCCGTGGTCGGCGCCGGGGAGCAGCTCCTCTTCGCCATTCTCTCCGGGCGTGACCTGGGTGACCCTGCGTCGGAGATTCCGGCGCTGGTGACGTCGCTCATCATGGATGGCCTTCGTCCGGGGTGAGGCGTTCGGGAGCGGGGAGCGCTCGGGACCTCGCATTCATCGGCATCGGCCATTGGCTGCCGAATTCGTCCAGCCTCTTCAAATCGCACAGAATTAGCACCGGCCTACCGGCGTCGGATAAGCTGTCCCGGCCAAAGGGAGGCCTAGCCTTGTCTAACCTCGTTCGTGCCCTGCTCGCGTTCGTGTTGCTCCTGCTCTGTGTCGACGTCGCCTCCGCGCAGGTGGAGCCGCGCCCGGCCAAGAAGGGCCGCAAGTACACCATCAAGATCGACTCGAGCCCGCAGCAAGCGGCCATCTACCTCGACGACAAGAGGTACGGGATCGTCGGGTACACGCCCTATACGGGCAAGCTGGCCACGGGCGACTGGAAGGTGATCCTCGAGCTGCCCGGCTTCAAGCCGGTCGAGAAAATCATCCGCGTCGATCGCAAGAGCAAGGAGTTCTTCCTGCCGATGGAGAAGCAGGAGCTGCCCGGCACGATCGACGTGCAGGCCGCCGCCGATCCTAACGTGGCGGGCGCGCAGGTGCTCGTCGACGGCCTGCAGGTGGGCACCGCGCCGATCCTGTACGACGTCAAGGAAGGCCGGCACCAGGTCCAGATCAAGAAGGAGGGCTTCGAGGAGTACCAGCAGTGGGTCGACCTCAAGCAGGCCCAGCGCGTGACCATCACGCCGGTCCTGAAGGCGCTCAAGAAGGACCCGCCCAAGGGATCGCTGCTCATCGACGCCGACGTCCCCGACGCCGACGTCTACATCGACGGTCAGAAGCAGGCCGACACCACGCCTACGCTCGTCGACAACCTCGAGGAAGGCCCGCACATCGTCGAGGTTCGCAAGGCCCCGGCCACACCCTGGAAGCAGACCGTGTACGTGAAGGGCGGCCAGCGCTCCAAGGTCACCGCCGAGCTGGCCGCGACCATGACCACCGCCAAGAAGGGCGGCACCGTCCGCGTGGTCGCCAGCGTCCCCGGCGCCGAGGTCTGGGTCGACGGCAAGCTGGCGGGCACCGCGCCCTACGACGCCGTCGATCTCGCGCCCGGCGAGCACCTCATCGAGGTCCGCGCCAAGGGCTACGGCAACAAGGAGGAGCGCGTCACCGTCAACGTCGGCAGCACCAACATCATCAAGTTCGATCTGGTCGCGGTGTCCTCCAACGTCGCCACCACCGGCAAGATCAAGGTCGTGTCGCCGGTGCCCGAGGCGCGCGTGTTCCTCGACGGCGCCAACGTGGGCACCGCGCCGGCCGAGAAGGAGGTCAGCGCGGGCGACCACTTCGTCGTCGTCGAGAAGGAGGGCTACGCCAAGTTCGAGCAGAAGGTCGCGGTCGAGCCCGGCCAGACCGTCACGGTCACCGCCGCGCTGCGCTCGGTGGGCCGGGTGCGGTTCCTGTCGACGCCCTCGGGCGCCGAGGTCGTGCTCGACGGCAAGCCGGTCGGCAAGACGCCCTTCGAGGCCGACGTCGAGGGCGGTGACCACGTGGTCACGCTGCGCCTCGAGGGCTACTTCGACTACGAGCAGCCGCTCACCGTCGCGGGCGGCGCGACCGTCAACGTGAGCGCGCCGCTCAAGCTCATCGACAGCGGCCCGACCGCGGAAGAGGTCGTCCGCCGCAAGGCCACGCTGTCGTCGTTCTCGGCGCGTACCATGCCGTTCGGCGACTTCACGGTCGATCTGGCGATGGGTTACCCGTACTGGGTGGACGGCCAGGCCACCGTCGGTGGCCGCGAGACCAAGGCGATCGGCTGGGACCTGTCGCTCGGCTTCCGCTCGCTGCTCACCACCTGGGAGTTCCTGAGCACGCTGCGGGTGCGCTTCTTCGAGCGCGATCCGTTCGCGTTCGCGCTCTTCGGCACCATCGGTGGCGGCGGCGGCTTCAACGGCCGCAACCAGTTCACGCTGCAGACCGGCGTGCTGAGCACCGTGACCTTCGCTTCGGGCATGAACGCGGTCACCGTCACCGGCCGCGCTTACGTGGACATCTGGAGCGATCGCCTGTGCGGCATCGACGAGGACGGCACCCCAGTCTCGGGAGCGCAGGACATCTGCGCCAAGGACGCCTCGGCGCGCACGCCCGACGAGGTCTCGCAGCTCGAGGACTTCGGCATCACCGACGTGCTCGATCGCGACAGCGGCGCGCGCATGTACATCTCGCTGGTCGTCGAGGCGGCGCTGAGCGAGCGGATGAACCTGTTCGTCATCTTCGAGGGCGCGCCCTTCCAGGATCCGCGCGCCGGTCACTCGAACATCTTCAACGGCTCGCTGATCGGCCAGGACCCCATCTACAACGGCCGCGTCGGCCTCACATTCAAGTTCTAGCTTCGCTCACGACTAGTTAACGCGGGAGATGCAATGAAATCGTACCTGACGGCAGGGATCTGCGGCGTGGCCGCGCTGATGTTCGCCCAGACGGCTTACGCGCAAGACCCGAAGTTCGAGTACGGCAAGAAGGAAGACGTGAAGACGGTCGAGTGGAAGGCGGCCGCACAGGCCGGCTTCATCCTGACCACCGGCAACTCCAACACCACCACGCTGTCCGCCGGCGCGGTCGCATCGCGCAAGGCCGGCGACAACAAGCTATCGGTCGAGTTCAACGCCGCCTACGGCAAGTCGGACATCCGCATCGCCGTCGACGGCAACGGCGACGGCCTGGTCGGCGAGAACGAGATCGACACCGTCGATCAGGTGACCACCAACGCGTACCTGCTCAAGGGCCGCTACGATCGCTTCCTCACCGAGCGGGACTCGCTCTATGTGACCGCGCGCATCGGCGCCGACAAGATCGCCGGCAAGAGCCTCATCGCCGGCGGGCAGGTCGGCTACAGCCGCCTCCTGCTCAAGTCGAGCAAGCACGAGCTCGCCGCCGAGGCCGGCTACGACTTCAGCTACGAGCGCTTCGAGGCCGACGACGTCGACCCCCTGTCGATACACTCGGTGCGCCTGTTCGTCGGCTACGTCGGCACGCTCACGCCCGACACCGCGCTCACCGGCTCGGCCGAGCTGCTGACCAACCTGAACGAGGAGGCCGACGCGCCCCACGACGCCGACGGCGACGGCAACGCCGGCGACGATCCGATCGGCGTCGACCCGTTCGCCGACAACCGCCTCATCGCCAAGGCCGCGATCACCACCAAGCTCACCGCGGACATCAGCTTCCGCTTCGGCTTCACCATGAAGGTCGACTCGGCGCCGGCGCCGCTCGGCAACGTGCAGGGGTCGATGGGCTACGAGCCGGGCTACCAGCCGCTCGCCGAGGCGGTCGACACCATCACCGAAGCGCAGCTCATCATCAACTTGCTCTAGCAGCAGCCGTAAAAATTGATCGTCGCGAAGGAGAACTATCGATGCTCGTCTTGAACAAGCTTGGGATCTTGACGGCGGCCGTGGCCACCACGCTGGCTGTGACGGCGGCGCCGGTGCGCGCCGACCAGGGCGTGGTGGAGCTCGGCGGCTTCGGCGGCTGGCACATCGTTTCGGACCGCAGCGACATCGGCAAGCCCGACTCACAGAAGCAGGTGCCGGCGGACTCGGGCATCTTCGGCCTGCGCCTCGGCTACTTCGTGTTCGACCAGGTGGCGCTCGAGGTCGAGGTCATGATCGCGCCCACCGACGCGTCGGGCGATTCCAGTGACGACGCGACGATGTTCGGCTACCGCGGCAACCTGGTGATCGAGCTGGCCGACATCGAGTCGCTGGGTGGCACGCTGGCGCTGATCGCCGGCTTCGGTGGCTTGACCACGACCGCCTCGGACAAGAACGGCACCGCCGGCTACACCGGCGGCGTGGACGCCGGCTCGGCGTACATGCCGCACGTCGGCCTGAGCGCCAAGGTCGTGATCGGCGAGTCGTGGGGGCTGCGCTTCGACGGCCGCACCTTCTTCGGACCGGCGAGCGATCTCGACGACGGCGCCAGCCTCACGCCCGACTGGGAGGCGACCATGGGCTTCTACAAGCACTTCGGCGGCCGCAAGCCGGCCCCGGTCGAGGAGCCCGAGCCGGTCGTGGAGGGGCCCAAGGACTCCGACGGTGACGGCTTGAACGACGACAAGGACGCGTGCCCCGACAAGGCCGAGGACAGGGACGACTTCGAGGACGCGGACGGCTGCCCGGACCCCGACAACGACAAGGACGGCATCGGCGACGCGACCGATCGCTGCGTGAACGAGGCCGAGGACGTCGACAATTTCGAGGACGACGATGGCTGCCCCGAGGCCGACAACGACAAGGACGGCCTCGCCGACCTCGCCGACAAGTGCCCGAACGAGCCCGAGGACAAGGACGGCTTCGCCGACGAGGACGGCTGCCCGGATCCCGACAACGACGGCGACGGTGTCGCCGACGCCAACGACAAGTGCCCGGATCAGCAGGAGACCAAGAACGGTTACCAGGACTCCGACGGCTGCTTCGACGACGTGCCCAAGGCGGTCGCCAAGTTCACCGGCGTCATCCAGGGCATCAACTTCGACACCGGCAAGGCGACCATCAAGAAGAACTCCTTCCGCGTGCTCGATCAGGCGGTGAAGGTGCTGCAGGACTATCCCGAGCTCAGGCTCGAGATCGGCGGCCACACCGACGACGTCGGCGGCGAGGAGGTCAACCGCAAGCTGTCGCAGGATCGCGCCCAGGCGGTGAAGGACTACTTCGTCGCGAAGGGGATTTCCGAGGATCGCGTGCGCGCGGTCGGCTACAGCACCGACAAGCCGCTCGCGGCGGGTGCTTCGAAGAAGGCGCGCGCAAAGAACCGCCGCGTCGAGTTCACGTTGATCGCCGAGTAGGAGAGCGCCATGTCCTTCGTCAAAGAGTTCAAGGCCTTCGTCAACAAGGGCAACGTGATCGACCTGGCCGTCGCGGTCGTGCTCGGCGCGGCCTTCAGCAAGATCGTGACCGCGATCGTCGGCGGCATCTTCATGCCCATCGTCTCGGTGTTCCTGCCCGACGGTGACTGGCAGAAGTGGAAGATCTGGCGGCTGCAGGTCGGCAGCGTGCTGGCGGCGTCGATCGACTTCATCGTCATGGCTCTGGTCATCTTCGTGGTGGTGAACAAGGTCATGAAGATCAAGCAGAAGGAAGCCGCGGCGCCGGTCGAGCCACCGATCTCCGAAGAGGTCGTCCTGCTGCGCGAGATCCGCGACGCGCTCAAGACGCGCCCGCTGTAAGCCTCGCTGCCGTACGCGCCGCCTGGCCGCCGTAACGCCTCACCCGCCGCTGTACGCTTCGCCGCCTACCTCTAAATTCAGGGATCGACGGCCGTGCCGGAGAACGTTCCGGTCACCGGCAGCGGCACGCCGTTCGACAGCACGAGCGTCGCCGACCACACGCCGAGCGTGAGCTCCTCGGCGACCAGGTCGTGCTCGGCGTCGAGCGCGGTCGCCCCGCCCGACCAGCGGAAGTCGATGGCGGCGCCGTCGGGCAGCGTGAACGGCCGCGCCAGCGCCGCGTCGAGCGCGGGCAAGGACGCGGTGCACGCGGCAGTGAGGCAGCCGGCGCCCAGGCCGGCCGCGGGGCAGGCGAGCGCGGAGAGCGCGGCGCAGCCGGTGGTGTTGCCCGGGCCCTCGAGGTTCGCGAGCACGCGCGAGCCGGCGCTCGCGCGCGCCCCGGGCGCGCCCTCGAGGTCATCGTAGATCGCGCCCAGCAGCGAGCCGAGCCGCAGCGTGAAGCCGTGCACGCCGATCGTCACCTGCGGTGAGGCGCCCGCGCCGATGGTGAGCGCGGGCTCGGCGCCGAGCAGCGGACGTGCCGGGGTGGCGAGCGGCGTCGCCAGCGTTTCACCCGGCGTCGTGTCGGCGAAGCTGACCTCGCGCAGCGTGTGCGTGGTCGTGATCGTGGTCGGCTCGGTGCCGATGGTGTCGAGCTCGGAGTAGAGCCGCATGTCGCCGAGCATGGTGTCGAGGCGCGGCGTGAAGCCCTGGAACGCGGCGCCGGGCGGCTGCGCGACCAGCGGCGATTGCACCACCGCGTCGAGCGTGGCGTCGCCGCCCGTGAGCGTCGCCGGCCGGCAGCCATCGGGGCCGACGGCGCCGCGCGCGGCCAGGAGCGCCGAGGCCGCCGCACCCGGGCTGGTCACCACGCAGTCGGCCGGATCGCCAACGTCGAGCGCGTCGATCGCGCAGTCGAGCACCAGCTGCGCGGCACCGAGCGGGCAGGCGCCCGCGCCCCAGCCGTCGCGCGTGGTGAGCAGGACGTCGGCGAGCGCGGCGAGATCCAGGCGCGACTCGAGCTGATAGCGCGCCGCCAGCCGCACCGCGAGGTCGTCGAGCGGCAGCTCGAGCTGCACGTCGCCGCCGGCCATGACCTGCACGGGCAGCAGCTCGACGCAGCCGAGCGCGAGCGCCGGCCCGGTGGTGCCCCGGGCCCAGACGAACAGCGTGTACGGACGGCCTGCGGGCAGCTGCGGGTACAGGATCTCGTCGCCGAACGCGCCGGTGCGCGGCGGGAAGTCGCTCGGCGGCGGCGCGTCGGGATCGAGGCCCTGGCAGGCGACCGCGACGTCGCCGCCGTAGAGGCGGGCCTCGAGGCCGGTGAAGTGCTCGAGCGGTCGCTCGCCGCGGTGCACGAGCGTCGCGCGCAGCGCCGCGAAGCCCTGGTCGGTCACGGAGACGAAGAACTCGACGTCCTGCGCGCTCTTCGCCGAGGCGCGCACGCGGAAGGCGGTCTCGGCGCCGCCGCCAGTGACGCTCACGCGCGCGATGCCGTCGGCATCGGTGGCGGTGACCCCGAGCGAGATCACCGCGCCGGCGGGTGCCGAGCTCGCGTCCTCCACCAGCTCGAAGGTCACGTCGTCCGCGGCCACCGGCGTGGCCTGCGCATCGCTGTAGCGGACGCGCAATTCGCGCGTCTCGCCGAACGCGAGACCGAGCTGATCCCCTGGAGGATCCAGTACTTCCAGGTGCCGCGTGCTCGAGCCGGCGTCCGGTGTGGGCACCGGCGCCACGCCAGGGTTGTCGCAGGCCGCGGCCGCGAGGCACACTGCCGCGAGCACTGTCAGACCGGCGAGATAGAACGGCCGTACACTCCGCACGAAATTCGAGGTTACCCGAAACCAGCCATGGCGGGCGAGTTCACCCACCTTCATCTCCATACGCAGTACAGCCTACTCGACGGCGCGATCCGCTTGAAGGACCTGTTTCCCAAGGTCCTCTCGCTGGGCATGAAGTCGGTGGCTGTGACCGATCACGGCAACCTCTACGGCGTGATCGATGTGTACCAGCAGGCCAAGGCGCACGGCGTGAAGCCGATCTTCGGCTGCGAGACCTACGTGTCCTCCGGCGTGGACATGAAGGACAAGTCGTCGCGCAAGAACTTCCACCTCATCTTGCTGGCGCGTAACGAGCAGGGGTTCAAGAACCTCACCTACCTGAACTCCATGGGGTTCATCGAGGGCTTCTACTACAACCCGCGCATCGACAAGAAGATCCTGAAGGAGCGCTCGGCCGGCCTCATCGGCCTGTCGGCGTGCCTGGGCTCCGAAGTCGCGCAGGTGACCGCCAAGCAGGGCTACGAGCGCGGCAAGGAGGTCGCGCTCGAGTACCAGTCGCTGTTCGAGCCCGGCATGTACTACCTCGAGGTCATGCCCAACGGTCTCGCCGAGCAGAACGAGATCAACGAGCAGTACCGGCGCATGGGCCGCGAGACCGGCATCCCGGTCGTGGCCACCAACGACTGCCACTACGTGAACCGCTCCGACTACCGGGCTCATGAAGTCCTCATGAGCATCCAGCAGAAGCGGACGATCTACGACAAGGACCGGCTCTCGCACGAGACCGACGCCTACTACATCAAGAGCGCCGCCGAAATGGAGGCGCCGTTTCGCGACTGGCCGGAAGTGCTCGAGAACGCGGCCAAGATCGCCGACCAGTGCAACGTCAGCCTGAAGCTCGGCAAGCCCATGCTGCCGCTCTACAAGGTGCCGGAAGAGTACGACCGCGACAGCTACCTCACCAAGGTGGCCGAGGACGGGCTCGATCGCCGCTTCCGCGAGAAGCAGGCGCGCGGCGAGAAGTTCGACGCCGACGAGTACCGCGCGCGGCTGGTGTTCGAGCTCGACGTCATCAAGAAGATGGGCTTCTCCGGCTACTTCCTGATCGTCTGGGACTTCATCAACTGGGCCAAGGATCGCGGCATCCCGGTCGGCCCCGGCCGCGGCTCGGGTGCCGGCTCGGTGGCGGCGTACGCGCTGCGCATCACCGACGTCGACCCCATCACCTTCAAGCTGCTGTTCGAGCGCTTCCTGAACCCCGAGCGCGTGTCGATGCCCGACTTCGACATCGACTTCTGTATGAACCGGCGCGACGAGGTCATCGGCTACGTCGGCGACAAGTACGGCAAGGATCGCGTCGGCCAGATCGCCACGTTCCACCAGCTCAAGTCGCGCGGCTGCGTGCGCGACGTCGCGCGCGCCATGGCCATGCCGCTTTCCGACGCCGACAAGATCGCCAAGCTCATCCCCGAGCCCAAGCAGGGCAAGCCACCGACCGTGGCCGAGGCGCTCGAGAAGGAGCCACGCCTCAAGGAGATGTACGACTCCGACCCCAAGGTGCGCGAGCTGCTCGACTACTCGCGCGCGCTCGAGGGCCTGAACCGTCACGCCGGCATGCACGCCGCCGGCATCGTGATCGCGGAAGAGCCGCTCTGGGATCTCGTGCCCGTGTTCACCGACGACAACGGTGGCCTGGTCACGCAGTACGCCAAGGACGAGATCGAGAAGGCCGGCCTGGTGAAGTTCGACTTCCTGGGCCTGAAGACGCTGACCGTGATCCAGACGGCGGTGCGGCTCATCAACGAGCAGCGCGCCGAGCGCGTGGCGCTGACCGGCGTCGCCGAGCTGCCGCTGGCCATGGAGGACGTGCCGCTCGACGATCCGGGCGTGTTCAAGCTGATCTCGGCGGGCGACACGACCGGGGTGTTCCAGCTGGAATCCTCGGGCTTCCGCGAGATCCTGAAGAAGCTCAAGCCCGACCACATCGAAGACATCATCGCCGCGGTGGCGCTCTACCGCCCCGGGCCGCTCGAGGGCGGCATGGTCGACGACTTCATCGAGCGCAAGCACGGGCGCAAGCGGGTGGTCTACCCGCACCCGTGGCTCGAGACGGTGCTCAAGGACACCTACGGCGTCATCGTGTACCAGGAGCAGGTCATGCAGATCGCGCAGGTGCTGGCCGGCTTCACGCTGGGCGGCGCCGATCTGCTGCGCCGCGCCATGGGCAAGAAGAAGGCCGAGGAGATGGCCAAGGAGAAGGCCAAGTTCTGCGACGGCGCCGCCGGCAAGGGCGTCGATCGCAAGGTCGCCGAGGAGATCTTCGACCTCGTCGACAAGTTCGCCGGCTACGGCTTCAACCGCAGCCACTCCGCGGCGTACGGCATCGTCACCTACCAGACGGGCTACCTGAAGGCGCACTACCCGCACGAGTTCATGGCGGGCCTGTTGTCGTGCGACAAGGACAACACCGACAACATCGTCAAGTTCATCGCCGAGGCGCGCGCCATGTCGCTGCGCGTCGAGCGACCGGACGTGAACGAGTCGGTCTCCGACTTCAGCGTCGTCGAGATGGACGTCGCGGTCATGGTGACCGGCAAGAATGGGAAGCCGTCCAAGAAGGACAGCGGCACCACCAAGCGCGAGAAGATCGTGCGCTTCGGGCTCGGCGCGGTTCGCGGCGTGGGCGAGGGCGCGGTCGAGGCCATCATCCTGGCGCGCAAGGGCGAGGGCGGGCCATTCAAGTCGCTCTACGACTTCTGCGAGCGCGTCGACACCCAGAAGGTGAACCGGCGCGTGGTGGAAGCGCTGGTCAAGGCCGGCGCGTTCGACGGCGTGGCCAGGCTGGGCAAGGGCCCGAACGGCAAGCCGCTCGGGCGCGCACAGCTCTTCGACGCCATCGAGGGTGCGCTCGACCGCGCCACCCAGGCGCAAAAGGACCGCAAGAGCGGGCAGACCTCGCTGTTCGGTCTGCTCGCGCCGCCGACCCCGGTGGGCAAGCCGGTGGTGGTCGAGGAGCGCTACGCCGATCTCGAGGACTGGCAGCCCAAGCTGTTCCTGGCCAACGAGAAGGAAGCGCTCGGCTTCTACATCACCGGCCATCCGCTCGATCGCTTCCAGTCGGACATCAGCCGCTACGCCAGCGGTCACACCGGCAACCTCGAGAGCTACGCGGGCAAGGAGCAGCCCATGTCGATCGGCGGCATCGTGACCGAGTACCAGGACAAGCCCACCAAGTCGGGCAACGGCCGGGTCGCGTTCTTCAAGCTCGAGGACCAGTACGGCCAGGTGAAGGCCGTGGTCTTCCCCAAGACCTACGACAAGCTGCACGGGGTCTTCGCCGGTGACGAGCCGCTCCTGGTGACCGGCAAGATCATCGACGAGGGCGAGGGCGAGTCGACCGACTACAAGATGTTCGTCGACGACGCGGTGCCGCTCGGGCGGCTGCGCGCCGAGAAGACGCGCGCGGTGCACCTGTACCTGAACTCCGACTCGGTGCAGGCACCGCAGCTGACCGAGCTCAAGGGGCTCCTCAGCGCGCACTCGGGCAAGTGCACCACCTGGCTGCACCTCAAGATCCCCATGCGCTCCGAGACGGTGATCCCGCTCGGCGAAGCCTTCTCGGTGAGCCCCTCGGACGAGCTGCTGACACGCATCGAACGACTTTTCGGCGAGCGCGTCGCCGTGCTCCGGTAGCTGACGTGGCGAAGGTGGCGAAGGTGGCCAGGGTGGCGAACGTGGCGAGAGGAGCGCTCCTGGCGCTCCTGGCGCTGTCGGGATGCGGCAGTAGTTCGGCGGGGTCGTCCGGGTCGTCGGCGTCCGGGGCGTCCGCGTCCGGCGCTGCGACCGCCGACGCCGGCGCCGCGCCGTTCGAGATGGCCATCGGCCTTTCCGCCGACGACGGGCATCGGCTCCACAAGGAAGACGTCTTCGCCGTGATCCGCGCGCGCCAGGCGACGTTCCTCGCCTGCTTCGAGGCCGAAGCGACCTGGGATCCCAAGCTCGCCGGCACCATCCGGGTGCGCTTTCGCATCGAGCCCGCCGGCCAGGTGTCCTCAGCCTCGATCGTCGACTCCACGCTGCCCAACGCGGGCGTGGAGCAGTGCCTCGTCGCCGAGGTCAGGAAGCTCGCCTTCCCGGCCATCCAGTCGACTCGGCCTACCGAGATTGTCTTTCCTTTTGTCTTCCGCGCCCAGGCCGCAGCCCCGTAGTGCGCCGGGAGACGGTGTTCTTCGTCACTCCGCCTCGTCCTCCCGGGACGCCGCCTGCTCGTCGCTGTCGATCCAGAACGACGTGATGCGGTTGGCCCGGTACACGTATCCTGCGGCGCAAGCGACCAGACCTCCTCGGCGGGTGCCGTGAAGGTCACCTCGCTCACATGCGCGACGGGCCCTGGGCCGACCGGACCGCCCGCGCACACCAGCACGTTGCCGTTGTCGAGCCGGTTCGCATCGCCGAGCGACATCGTGTACTGGTCGGTACGGTACTCCCAGACCTGACGCACGGTCCTGGCCTCGGTATCGTTAAGTCCCCGGATAGAAGAACGAAATGCCAGGATCGGCGCGCGGAATCCGCACCCGCGGTGCGGATTCCGCAGTCGATCTCTCGCGCCGGCCAGCGCCAAGCCCGCGACGCCTCACGGCCGGGACGATGGCATTCGCCGTGCTTTCGTACGGAGCGATGAGAGCGTCACTCGCCTCGCTCGCGGCGGCCGCCGCGGTCTTCGTCGTCCAGCTGACCGGCTCGTGCGAACGCGATCGGGATGGAGCGTCCACGTCGAGCCCCATGGCCCAGGGCCTCGGCGCCAGCTCGGTGCGCTACCGGACCCGGTGGGACTGGGGGCGCGCGGTGCCCGACGAGCACGGCTTCCGCGTGGTGAGCGATCGCGGCATCACCGTGCACGTCGAGCGCGGCTACGTGACCGCGCATGGCCTGGCGCTGGTCCCGTGCCGCATGCCGCGCGCGGCCCTCGGCCTCTCGCTCGCCGTGCCCATGGCCCACGCCGGTCACGACGGCGTCCGCGATGCATCGGCCGCGCCGCCGCGCGTCGAGAGCCTGGCGGCGCCGGCGACCACCGACGAGGTCATCGCCCTGCCGTCGACCCGCTACTGCCAGCTGCACTACCTGGTGGCGCGCGCCGACCGGCACACACGCGCGCTGCCCGGCGACGTGCCCATGGATCGCGTCAGCGTGCACCTCGAGGGGACGTACCAGCTGCCCGGCGCCCGCGATGCACGGCCTTTCTCGATCCACTCGGCGATGGCCCATGGCGTGCTGCTCGAGCTGGACCCCCGGGCGCCGTCCCGCACCGGAGCGCTCGAGGTCGTGCTCACGCGGCGCCTCGACACACTCTTCGATGGCCTCGAGTTCGAGAGCGCGAGCGACGTACAGCGAGCAAGCGCGATCCTGACCAACCTGATGGCGGGCGCGCGCCTCGAGCGCACGAGGTCCAGCGATGGGTGAGCGCCGCCGCGCCGCGCGCCTCCGCGGTTGGGCGCGCTGGACTCCAGGTGTTCTCGTCGCCCTGGCGCTCGGGCTGCTCGCCCGCGAGGGTCGCGGCGGCGCACCGGCCGCCGTCGCGATCGCCGTCCAGGTGCGCCATGCCGGCGTCGATCTCTCGTGCGGCCACGGCGTCACCCTCGCCGACGGCTCGACCCTCGAGCTGCGCGACCTGCGCTTCTTCGTGCACGACGTCCGGCTCGTCGACGAGGCCGGCCGCGAGCAGCCGCTCGTGCTCGACGAGGACGGGGCATGGCAGCACGACGGCGTGGCCCTCCTCGACCTCGCCGACGGCACCGGGACCTGCCCGAGCGGCTCGGGTGCCGTCAACCGCAGCCTGCGCGGGCACGCGCCCGGAGGGCGACGCTACGTGGGCGCCCGCTTCCGCCTGGGTGTGCCCGCGGCGAGCAACCACCGCGATCCGACGCAGCTGCCTGCGCCCTTGTCGACCCTCTCGATGCACTGGGGATGGCAGAGCGGCTTCAAGTTCTTTCGACTCGACGCGGCCCGAGGGGCGAGCGCCCTGACCGTGCACCTCGGCAGCACGGGCTGCAGCGGGCGCGCGGGGCAGGTCTCGGGCTGCGCACGCCCCAACCGCCCCGAGGTCGAGGTGGACGGGCTCGCGTTCCCGGACGCGCAGATGGTGCTCGACCTGGCGCGGCTCGTCGTGCCCGGCGGCTCCGGGTCGCCGGCCTCCTGCTCGTCGGCGATGGACGAGCCGGGCTGCGCGGCGGTGTTCGAGAGCCTCGGCCTCGATCACGTGACCGGCGCGGTGATCCGGCGGAGCCGGATCTTCACGGCGGCTCCGTGAAGTCCGCTGCGCTCGTCGCGCTCGTCGCGCTGGCGGTGACCACGCTCACCGCCGCGGGCGCGCTGCTGGTGGGCGCGCCCCGGCGGGATCCCGAGCCCAGCTGGACCTGGGATCTGCCACCTCGCTTCCCCATCCCGCGCGTGCCGGCCGACAACCCGATGTCGGCGGCCAAGGTGGAGCTCGGCCGCCACCTCTTCTACGACCCGCGCCTCTCGGTGACCGGACGCATGTCGTGCGCGAGCTGTCACCAGCAGGCGCTCGCCTTCACCGATGGCAAGCCACACGCCGAGGGCGCGACCGGTGAGGCCCACCCACGCGGATCGATGTCGCTCGTGAACGTCGCCTACGGCAGCCGCTTCGGCTGGGCCCACCCGCTCCTCGACACGCTCGAGGCCCAGGCGCTCCTGCCCATGTTCGGCGAGCGGCCCGTCGAGATGGGGCTCGCCGAGCTCGCGGACGACCGGCTCGCCATGCTGCGCGCGGATGGGCGCTACGCCCGCCTCTTCACCGCTGCCTGGCCGGACGACCCGGCGCCCATCAGCTGGCGCCACGTCGTGCAGGCGATCGCCTGCTTCGAGCGCGCCCTCGTCTCGGCGCGCAGCCCCTACGACCGGTTCATGACCGGTGACGAGTCAGCCCTGTCGGAGTCGGCGCGCCGCGGGCTCGACCTGTTCCTGTCCGAGCGCCTGGAGTGCTTCCACTGCCACGGCGGCTTCAACTTCTCCGATGCCGTCGATCACCGCGGCATGGCCGCCGCCGAGGTCGCCTTTCACAACAACGGGCTCTACGATCTCGACGGGCGCGGCGCCTGTCCACGCGGCGAGACCGGCGTGCACGAGATCTCCGGCGCCGCTGCCGACATGGGGCGCTTCAAGGCCCCGACGTTGCGCAACATCGCGGTCACCGCGCCCTACATGCACGACGGCAGCCTGGCCACGCTCGAGGACGTGCTCGCGCACTACGAGCGGGGCGGGCGGAGGCTCACCACCGGGCCCCACGCGGGCGACGGTGCCGGGAGCCCGCTCAAGAGCGAGTTCGTCCCCGGCTTCGTGCTCACCGACGCGGAACGGCGCGACGTCATCGCCTTCCTGCACAGCCTGACCGACGAGGCCCTTCTCAGCGACCCCCGCTTCGGCAATCCTGTCCCGTGATGCTCGCGTCCATCCAGCGTCGGCGCGCCCGCTGGGGCCTCCTCGCGGTGGCCGTGCTGGCGTCCTTGCTGCTCGTCGGCTCGGCGCTGTCGAGCTACGGCCAGGCACGCGCGCTCTTCGGGACGGTGGCGCGCGGCCAGGCCGAGCTGCTGGTCGCGGAGCTGCACCGGCGCGTGCGCGAGAGCCCGGGGCCGCCGCGCGCCGAGCTCCTGGCGACCATGCTGCAGGAGCTGACCGAGCTGGGGCTGCGCTATGTCGCCGTCGTCGGCCCCACCGGGGCGATCGAGCTCGAGGCCGGGGCAACCGCCGAGCCAGCCGCCAGGCTGGACGACGGCCCACTGCGCGGCGAACGGCTGGCGCCGGTCGGCGCGCGCCTCCGGCTCGTGAGCTCGGCGCGCCCGCCCCGCGGCGCCGCGGGCCCGCGCCACCCGCCGCCGCCGCGCGTGTTGCTCGAGTTCGAGCCGATGCTGGCTCAGGCGCTCGTCGACCGGGCGCTGCATGGGCTGGTCATCGGGCTGGCGGTGGCGATGGCGCTGGTGGTGGCGGCGAGCGTGTTCTGGCGCCGGTCGCGGCGCGCCGACGCCGCCGAGGCGCGGCTCCACCGGCAGGAGCACCTGCTCGCGATGGGTGAGATGTCGGCGGTGCTCGCGCACGAGATCCGCAACCCGCTGGCGTCGCTCAAGGGCCACGCGCAGCTGCTCGTCGAGCAGCTGCCCGAGGGTGAGCGCGCGCGAGAGAAGGCCGAGCGCATGGTGCGAGAGACCGTGCGCCTCGAGACCCTGGTCACCAACCTGCTCGAGCTCGCCCGCGACGGTCGCGTCGAGCGCGAGCCGGTCGCGCCCGCCGAGGTGCTCGAGGCCGCCGTCCAGGCCCTGGGCCGAGGCGACGTCGTGGTCGACCTCGAGGGTGCGCCGGCGAGCTGGCCGATGGATGCGGCCCGCCTGCAGCAGGTTCTCGGCAACCTGCTCCGCAACGCCGTGCAGGCCTCGCCCGAGGGCGTGCCGCCCGAGGTGTCGGTGCGGGTCGACGGCGGGCAGCTGCTCTTCCAGGTGCGCGACCACGGCGCGGGCCTCCCGGAGGGTGACCGCCTGCGCCTCTTCGACGCCTTCTACACCACGCGCGCGCGTGGCACCGGGCTCGGGCTGGCGCTGGCCCGCCGCATCGTCGAGCTCCACGGCGGACGCATCGTGGCCGACAATCATCCCGACGGCGGCGCGGTGTTCCGCCTGTGGCTGCCGCCGGCGTGAGAAGGGATCCATGGCCAACGTACTGGTGATCGACGACGAGGAGGGCGTGCGGACCTTCCTGGCCGAGGCGCTCGAGAGCGTGGGGCATCTGGTCACCCGGGCCGCCGACGGGCGTGCCGGGCTCGCGTGCCTGGCCGCGGCCCGCTTCCACGTGGTCGTGACCGATCTGCGCATGCCGGAGCTGGGCGGCCTCGCGGTGCTGGCGCACGTGCGCGCGCACCAGCCCGAGGTCGAGGTGATCGTGGTGACCGCCCATGGCAGCGTCGAGAGCGCGGTCGAGGCGATGAAGGCGGGCGCGTTCGACTACCTGCAGAAACCGCTCAGCGGCCCCGCCGAGGTGCGCCTCGTGGTCGGGCGCGCCGCCGAGCGCCACCGCCTGCGTGCGAATCTCGAGGTCGCCGCGCGCGGTGACGAGCCCACCCTCGGTCATGGCGCCGCCGCGATGGTCGAGGTCGAGCACGCGCTGCGCAGGGTCGCGCCCACCGAGGCGACCGTGCTGCTGCTCGGCGAGAGCGGCACCGGCAAGGAAGTCGCGGCACGTGCCATCCACCGCGCCAGCGCGCGTGCCCGCGGCCCGTTCGTGGCCATCAACTGCGCCGCCCTGTCCGAGGCGCTGCTCGAGAGCGAGCTGTTCGGGCACGAGAAGGGCGCGTTCACGGGCGCGGTCGAGCGCAAGCGAGGGCGCCTCGAGCTCGCCGAGGGTGGGACCTTCTTCCTCGACGAGATCGGCGAGCTCAAGCCGGCGCTGCAGGCCAAGCTCTTGCGCGTGCTGCAGGAACGCCGCTTCGAGCGGGTCGGCGGCCACCAGACCGTCGACGCCGACGTGCGCTGGGTCGCCGCGACCAACCAGGATCTCGACCAGCTGCTCGCCGACGGCCGCTTTCGCGAGGACCTCTACCACCGGCTCGCGGTCTTCCCGCTGCGTCTGCCGCCCCTGCGCGAGCGCCGCGAGGACATCCTTCCGCTCGCCGAGGTGTTGCTCGCCCGCGTCGGCGCAGCGCTCGGCAAGGGGCCGCTCGGCCTCGACCCGGCGGCCGGCCGCGCGCTCACCGAGGCCCACTGGCCCGGCAACGTACGCGAGCTG
>JBKJOI010000977.1:0-4028 GCA_046595695.1 Haliangiales bacterium
GCGGCGGCCGACGACGCGGCAGCCGGATGGCGCGCGCCATCAGCTCCTTGGCGGTGCCGGTCTCGCCTTGGATGAGCACCGGCACGTTCGAGGGGCGCGATCGCGATGGCGCCGGCCAGCGTCCGCGCGAAGCCCGCCGAGAGGGTGCGGAAGCCGGGCAGGGGGCTGGGCGCGTGCAGCATGCAGGCGGGCAGGCGGTCGCGAGGGCACCCAACCGGCGATCCTCGGGCCCTCGCCGATCGCGCCTACGCCCTTGAACTCCTTCGCCTTCTCTGAGAAGTTCCGCTCCGGAGAAACGCCCCAGATGCAGTATCGGAAGGCACGGTCATGATGGCGCCGCTCGACGTCGCCAAGACGTTCGCCGGCAAGCGGATCCTGTTCGTCGGCGCCACCGGCTTCGTCGGCAAGGTCGCGCTGTCGATGATGCTCGAGCGCTATCCGGAGATCGGCACGATGTTCGTGCTGGTCCGGCCGGGCGCCGGCTCGACCTCGGAGGATCGCTTCTTTCGCAAGGTCGTGAAGTCGCCGGTCTTCGATCCCCTCCGGGCCCGCTACGGCGAGGGCACCGAGAAGTTCCTGCGCGACAAGGTCGTGCCGCTCGCCGGCGACGCGGCGCGGCCGAACCTCAACTTCACCGAGGCTGACTTCGCGCGCTTCGGCAAGCTCGACTGCCTGATAAACTGCGCCGGCCTGGTCTCGTTCACGCCCTCGCTCGAGACCGCGCTGCGCATCAACACCATGGGCCCGCGCCACGTCCTCGACGTCGCGCGCCGCACCCAGGCGGGCGTGGTCCACATCTCGACCTGCTTCGTCGCCGGCAACCGCTCGGGCGAGATCTGGGAGGACGAGGCTGTCGACGGCTTCTACCCGCGCCGCGGCGAGCTGCGCGACGAGGACTTCCACGTCGACGCCGAGATCGCCGACTGCGACCGCATCATCGCGCAGGTCAAGGCGCTCGCCGACGATCGCCAGCACATCTCGATGTTCCGCGACCGCGCCGCCGACCGCCTGAAAAAGGAAGGCCGCGACCCCGACCACCTGGACACCCTCAAGATCGCGGTCGCCCGCGAGCGGAAGCTGTGGGTGTCGGCGCGCCTGACCGAGCTGGGCATGGAGCGCGCGCGCCACTGGGGCTGGCCCAACATCTACACCTACACCAAGTCGCTCGGCGACCAGGTGTTCGCCGCGGCCAAGGACGTGCGCTCGGCGCTGGTGCGGCCCTCGATCGTCGAGACCTCGCTCGCCTACCCGTTCCGCGGCTGGAACGAGGGCTTCACGACCTCGGCGCCCATGACCTTCGTGGTCATGAAGGGCCACCGCACCTTCGCGACCAGCAAGAAGGCCAACCTGGATGTGATCCCGGTCGACCTGGTCGCCGCGGGCATCATCGCGGCGTCGGCGGCGGTGATCGCGGGCACCAACAAGCTCGTCTACCACTGCTCGACCAGCGATTCCTCGCCCATGTCGGCGTCGCGCGCCGTCGAGCTCACGTCGCTCTGGGCGCGCCGCCACTGGAAGGACAAGGAGACTGGCAACAAGGTGCTGAACCGGCTGCGCGCGCGGCTCGAGGCGGTGCCGACCAGCAAGCTCCACTTCAATGCGGTGTCGGCGCCGGCGTGGAAGGCGGTCTCGGGCAAGCTGCTCGAGCTCATCGACAAGTCGTCGCCCAGGTGGGGCGCGCCACGCGTGGCCAGCCTGCTCGCCGACGTGCGCCACAAGGTCGACGAGGTCCACCAGCTCTCGACGCAGACCGACGAGCTCTTCGACCTGTTCATGCCGTTCATCCACGACAACGAGTACGTGTTCCGCTCCGACAACGTGCGCGCGCTGTTCGCGAGCATGACCGAGGCCGACCGGCAGAAGCTCACGTGGAACCCCGAGACCATCGAGTGGCGTGACTACTGGATGGAGAACCACATGCCGGCCTTGAAGAAGTGGATCTTCCCGGACCTCGAGGAGGAGTTCAAACCCAAGCCCAAGCCGGTCTACCAGTACAAGAACCTGCTCGAGATGTTCGACGCGGTGACCAAGCACCACCGCTCGCGCACGGCCATGCGGCAGCTGCCGCCGGTCGACTCCGACGAGCCGATCCTGCGCTACACCTACCGTGACCTGGGAGAGTACGCGCGCCGCGGCGCCGCGGTGCTGCGCGAGCGCGGCGTCGAGGCCGGCGATCGCGTGCTCATCCTGTCGGAGAACCGTCCCGAGTGGGGCATCACCTACTTCGCCGCGCTCAAGGCCGGCGGCGTGGTCGTGCCCATGGACGAGAAGGCCACCCTCGACGAGGTCGTCAACGTGCTGCGCCGCTCGCGCGCGCGCGTGTGCGTGCTCTCCGAGAAGGTGCGCGAGCGGCTGCCCGAGCTGGGCGGCCGGCTGCAGGCCGCCGGTGTCGCGGTCACGCGCCTCGGCTTCGACGAGCTCTACCTGGTCGAGCCGCGCTCGGCGCCGGGCGCCATCGAGGCCACGCCGCGCGGCGACGATCTCGCGTCCCTCATCTTCACCAGCGGCACGACCGGCAACCCCAAGGGCGTGATGCTCTCGCATCGCAACTTCACGTCGCTCTTGTCCAAGCTCGTGCACGTCTTCGATCTCTCGCAGCACGACCGGCTGCTGTCGGTCCTGCCGCTGCACCACACCTTCGAGTTCACCGCGGGCATGCTCATGCCGCTCATGCGCGGCGCGCAGATCACGTACATGAGCGAGACCTCGTCGGAGGCGCTCGCCGACGCGTTCGAGAAGCACGACGTCACGGGCATGATCGGCGTGCCGGCGCTGTGGCAGCTGCTGCACCGCAAGGTCCACAAGAGCGTCTCGGACAAGGGCCCGTGGCTCGAGGAGATCTTCGACGCCGTCGTCGAGGGCTCGCGCCTGTTCCGCGACAAGACCGGGCTCAACCTGGGCAAGTTCATCTTCTGGCCCATCCAGCGCAAGCTGGGCGGGCGCGTGCGCCTGATGGTCTCGGGCGGCTCGGCGCTGCCGCCCGAGGTCATGAAGGCGTTCCAGGGCCTGGGCTTCTCGATGTACGAGGGCTACGGCATGACCGAGGCGTCGCCGGTGCTCGCGGTCGCGCGGCCCGGCTCCAAGGTCGTGCCCGGCTCGGTCGGCGAGGCGCTGCCCGGCGTCGAGATCCGCATCGACAACCCCGACGCCAACGGCGTGGGCGAGATCATCGCCACCGGCCCCAACGTCATGATGGGTTACTTCGAGGACGAGGCCGCCACCGCCGAGGTCGTCAAGGACGGCTGGCTGCACACCGGCGACCTCGGCCGCCTCGACGAGGACAAGCGGCTGTTCATCGTCGGCCGCAAGAAGGAGATGATCCTGGCGTCGAACGGCGAGAACGTCTACCCCGACGAGCTCGAGGAGCTGTACCGCGACGCGCCGGTGGTCAAGGAGCTGTCGATCGTGGGCCTGCCCGAGGACAAGGGCCAGGGCGAGCTGATCGGCTGCCTGGTCGTCCCCGACTACGAGGCGACCAACAGCGCGGGCGACATCATGGCGCGCGCCGAGATCCGCGAGAAGGTGCACGAGCACGTGCGCGAGGTCTCGGGCCGGCTGCCGCACTACAAGCGCGTCAAGGTGCTGCACCTGTGGGAATACGACCTGCCGCGCACCGCGACCCGCAAGGTCAAGCGCCGGCTGGTCGTCGAGGAGCTGCAGAAGCTGCAGCGCGCGGTGCAGAAGGCCGGCGAGATCGCGGCGGCGGCGGCGGCGACCGCGGCGGCAGGCGGCGGCTCGGGCGCGAACGCTACGGCGTGGGTCTACGACCTCATCGCCAGCGTGGCGCAGAAGCCGCGCGCGAGCGTGCAAGACGCGACGCCGCTGGCCGAGCTCGGCTTCGACTCGCTCATGTTCACCGAGCTGGGCGTGGCGCTCGAGGCCTCGGGCGTCGACGTGCCGGAGGCCGACGACCTGCAGCAGATCGAGACCGTCGCCGATGTGGCGAAGTGGGTCTCGGCGCGCGGCAAGAAGCGCAAGGGCTTGGTGGTGGCGGGCGCGGGCGGCGCGAAGGGCGCGAAGGGCGCGAA
>JBKJOI010000039.1:0-8367 GCA_046595695.1 Haliangiales bacterium
ATGACGTCCTCGAGGCGCTCGCACGTGAAGCTGTCGCCGACCAGCGCGTACGTCTCCGCGTCGATCAGCACCGCGCCCGGCGGCGCCAGGGGCTCGAGGCGGGCGGCACGGTTCACCGGCGCGCCCACGACGGTGAAGTCGGTGCGATGCGACGAGCCGAACCCGCCGACCGTGGCCACGCCCGAGGCGACGCCGATGCGCACCTCCACGGCCGTGCCGGTCAAGCGCGCGAACTCGGGGGCGAGCTCGGCCACGCGCGCCTGCACGCTCATGGCCATGCGCACGCAGCGCTGCGCCTGGTCGGCCGTGCCGGTGGCGCGCGGTGCGCCGAAGAAGACCATCACCGCGTCGCCGATGAACTTGTCGATGGTCCCGCCGTGCAGGAAGGCCACGCGCGACACCTCGTCGAAGTACAGGTTCAGCGTATCGGCGAGCGCGTCGGGGGTGAGCCGCTCGACCAGCCCGCTGAAGCCGCGCATGTCGGCGAACATCACCGTGATCGGCTTACGCTCGCGGGTCGCGACCGGGTCCTCGGCGGCCGACAGCACCTCCTCGACCAGCTGCGGCGCCAGGTAGCGGCGCAGGCGCGAGGCGCGCTCGAGCGCGGTCACCTGGTCGCGCACGCGCATCTCGAGCTCGCTGTTGAGCTGGCGTAGCGCGTGCTCGCTGGCGCGGAAACGGTCGGCGGCGTAGCCCGCCGATTGGAACATCACGCACAGCACGACCGCGCGCCAGGCGACCGCGGCGACGACCATGCCCGGACCGAGCTCGAGATCCGCCGAAGGCAGCGCGGTCTCGGGCCCGAACACGCCGATCAGGCGCAGGCTGCCGAACAGGAAGTCCGCGCCGATGATCGCGACGAGCACGATCAGCGCGTGGCGCCGGGGCAGGTACAAGCGTACGAAGCCGAGGAAGACGATCGCGAAGGTCAGGTTCAGGCCGGCGGCCGGACCGCCGACCAGCCACGAGCCCATCGTCACGGTGGTCGCGCTGATCACGAGCCCGGTGACCAGCCTTCCGCCCACCTCGGGCAGGCCACCCGAGGCGCGTGACACCGAATAGAAGAGCAGCGCAGTGATCGCCTGCAGCGGCAGGTTCAGCGCCAAGAAGGCATCGAAGGCCGCGAAGTTGGCGCTCGCGGGCAGCGTCCAGCGTGAGGCTGCGTTGAACACGAGCAGGCTGAGCGCGAGCAGGGCGCCGTAGCGGGCCGCACGCCGCAGCGACGCGGGCGCGACGGGCTCGGGGAGGTCGCTCCGTTTGGTCAGCCAGGCCCACACGCGGTCATCTTATCGAATGTCGCCGGCGGTCACACACTCTGTGGCCGCAGGTCACCCGGCCGTGGCTCCGGCTGTAGCAGCTCTTGCGAACGAAAAGACGAGGGCGGCGGGCGCTTCTTGCATGCTCCGCCGCCCCTCGTGGAGGTCAGTTAGATGGGGGTGACGTTCTCGGCCCGCGGACCCTTGGGGCCCTGGCCTTCGGTGAACGAGACGCGCTGACCCGGTTGCAGGTCCTCGAACCTGACGCCCTGGACGGCGGACATGTGGAAGAACAGGTCCTTCCCGGTGCCGGACTCGATGAATCCAAAACCCTTGTCCGTGACCCTCTTGATGGTGCCTTCAGCCATTCGACTATCCTTTGAGAAGCGGCTCGTCTCGAACGCAAGTGTTCAGGTAGCGTACCGCGCGTAGTCACACAGTAGGCGCTCGCCCGGGTTCGCTGTCAAAGGCTGTCCTCGCTAGCGCTTCAGCACCTCGCGCGATGGATCGCGCGACGGATCGTCGTCCGGCAGCACATCCGCCGCCCAGTCGCTGCGCTTCCAGCTCGGCACCGGCGTCGCGCACGCCTTCCTGGGCACAAACCGCGAGCGGTCGACCAGCGTGTACTTGTGGATGTAACGCGGGCAGTTGGGGAAGACCTCGCGCACGGCCACACGCACGACCAGCTGCGCCTCCGGCCAGGTGGAGACGAGTGGATCATCGGGATCGATGGTCGCCCTCCCGTTCAGGCGCAGGCGCGACTGCCGCTCGAAGTCGATGAAGAGCAGGCCCACCTCGCCGGTTTCCACCACCGCGCCCATCGACAGGAACATCCCGTTGCCGTCCTGGCAGGGAAACGCGATCGTGTGCGGATCGAGCACGCGCACGAAGCCCGGGTCGCCGCCCTTGTACGAGCAGCTGGCGTGACCGCGGGCGTCGACCGTGGCGAGGAAGAACATGTCCAGGCGTGCGATGAACGCGCGGTCGTCGTCGCTGATCGCGTCCTTGACCAGGCGCTCCTCGATGCGGTCCGCGAGCTGCTGCGTGGCAAAACGACCCTGCAGTTGCCGGGCGCCGTCGCCGTAGAGCTTCGACATCGCTGCCTCCTGCGCGAGAGTCTAACCTCGTCCGGGCAACCGGCGGCACCTGCCGGTGAACGCTGCCTCGGTGGAGGGCATGGAGCACAAGAACGCCGGCTCGTCGCGAGCCGGCGTCTTCGCTTCCCATCTGCTGCGGTCTGGAGGCCCTAACCGGGGGATCGATGGCGTTGCTTGTTAGGGAAAAAGTATCAGTTATACTGATACTTCGTGACGCCCCGCGAGACCCTTGAACTCTTCGATCTGGCCCTGCAGAAGGCCGGGCTGCGTCTCGACGCGGTCATCGTCGGCGGGGCCGCACTCAACCTGCTCGGCACGGTCGCCCGGCCGACCAAGGACTGCGACGTCGTCAGCCCGCTGCTCGCTGCGCCCATCCTGGCGGCTGCGCGCGCGTTCGCCGCGGCACGTCGTGCGGCGGGTGAGGAGCTGGACGATGACTGGCTCAACAACGGGCCAACTGGGCTGCGCGACGTCCTTCCCAGCGATTGGGCGAAGCGCGTCGTGCCGGTCTTCACCGGCCGGGCGATCGCGCTGCACACACTCGGTCGTTCGGACCTGCTCAAGACCAAGCTGTTTGCGCTCTGCGACCGTGGCCTGGACATCGGCGACTGCGTCGCGATGGCGCCATCGGTCGAGGAACTGCAGGAGGCTGCTCCCTGGCTCGAACTGCAGGACGGCAACGAGCACTGGCCGGCGCATGTCCGCGAGGTTCTCGACGACCTGGCGAAGAGGCTTGGCCATGTCGCATAAACGCCTGATCGCCCCGATAGAGCCTGCTCGAAGCGACGATCTAACCGCAGCGATGGTTGGCATCGGCATGGCCTTCGCCGCGCCGGCGCCGTCCCACCAGCCGAACATCGAGGACACCCTGTTCGCAGCCTCCGTCGAGGGCATGGAGCACGACGATCTTCGCGTGCTCGCCGTGCTGGTCACCTGGCTCGAACACCACGCTCGCCTGGTCAACGTCGACCGGTTGACCCGTCTCGTCAAGGAGACCGCCTCCGCGCGCGTTCGCGCCTTCTGGGCCGGTGTCGCGCACTGGCAGGCCAAGGACCGACGGTTCGCCCGGCTCTCCAAACTTCATCGCCACGACCGCGTGGATCTGTTGCCCGTGGGCACCGAGTTCCAGTTGCGCCGCCACGGCGAGGACGTCCGCTTTGCGGGCAGCCCACTCCGCGTACCCGCGAACACGCTCCGTTCGCGCAGCGCGGACGTCCTCGAACCAGTCGCGCTCGCACAGCGCCATCGCGCCTACCGGCAGCGAGTCCTCATGGGCCCGAGCTATCGCGCTGACATGTGGGCTGCTCTCGACGAGGACGACGGCGTCACGGCGGCCGAGTTGGCGCGGCGCGCCTACGGATCCTTCGCAACGGCGTGGCAGGTACTCCGCGACTGGCGCCTGGTTCGCGACAGCGGCGCGGTGCGCCGTTCGCGCTGAACTAGGACTACGGCGACGGCGCCACCACGACCAGCCCGGTCTCCAGCGTTACGTCGAACTGCACCTCGTGCGTGCCCGTCGGCCCGGTGACGAGCGCCGGGCCGAACTCGACGCGCACCACGCCGTCGCCGCTATCCATGTCCACCGGATTGGCGATCGCCCCATGCGCCAGGTCGGCGGTGAACATGTCGAGACCGATATAGAGCTGAACGACCGTGGCGCGCGCCATCGAGCTCGAACCGCTTCGGACGCGGCGCGCGGCCGGTCACCGGGCACAGCACGGTCGCGCTGACCGAGCACTATAGCCACATCGGCGCGGGCGAGAAGCTCGCGGCCGCGGGGCGCATGATCCAGCTCATGCAGCCTGTCAGTGGGGGATCAGGTGGGGGATGCCCCGAAACAAAGACGCCGACTTGTCGTAAGTCGGCGTCTTTCTGGAGGTGCCGCCCGGATTTGAACCGGGGAATAGAGGCTTTGCAGGCCTCCGCCTTACCGCTTGGCCACGGCACCCAACTGCGCCGGAGGTGATACTAGCCGGGCACCGGAGAGTCAAGTGTTTCGGCGGTGAGCGCGGCGCGCACGCGGCAAGGTATGCTCGGCCAGTGACGGACGCCACCGACGGTCAGGTAGGTGTGCCCGCGTGGCAGCCGGTGTACGTGGCCGCGTGCGCGGGCGTGATCGCGTTCTGCCTGGCGTACGGCCTGGTCGACTACGCGCACATCCCGCGGCTGTTCCACTACCAGGCCGAGCGCGAGCTCCGGCTCGAGGCGCGCGGCGAGGGGCCGGCGCCCGCGGGCTACGTGGGGCTGTGGACGTGGGCGCTGGTGGCGGGCGCGCTGGCGGCCGGCGCGGCCTACCTGGCCGTGCGGGCGCGGCGGCGGCCGATCGGTGACTCGACGCTCGTGCTGTGGCTGGCGTGGTCGATGACGGCGTTCGCGCTGGTCGGCGCGTACTTCACCTGGAACAACTGGCCGTAGCCGGCCGGGCACTACCCGTAGAAGTAGACGAACTTCACCAGCAGGACCTCTTCGGTCGGACCGCTCTCGAGGCCGCGCAGCTTGAAGGTCGGCCGGTTCCCGCCCAGGTCGTAGGCGGCGTTCTGCGCGCGCGTGTACACGCCGATGAGCGTGCTGCCGGGCGAGACCTCCCAGCGCAGCACGACGTTCACGTTGAGCGAGGTGTCTTGGAAGGCGTCGTCGGGCCCGACCCGGTCGTCGTCGGGGTTGGTGTCGCCGGTGAACGCGGGATCGAAGACCAGCGCGTCGCGACGCAAGAACGGGCGCGGCCCGGTGGTGGTGACGACGCGGCGGTCGTGGAACGCGCCCTGCGACATGAAGAGCTGCGAGTAGAGCTGCAGGGACAGCACCGGCGAGAACAGGTATGAGCCGCGCAGGGTGAGCGAGAGGAAACCGGAGTCGAGCAGCGCCAGCCGGTAGTTGCGGGTGGCGGTCTCGACCGTGCAGGCGTTGCCCGCCGGGTCCTCGCAGCCGCCGTAGAACCATTGACGCAGGTCCTTCGACTCCCAGAAGAGGCCGGTCGAAACGCTGAGCTCGGCTTGCGGGATCTTGTTGAACGAGATGCTGGCGTCGTTCCAGCCGAACCAGGCGGGGTCGCCGAGCGCGTGGCCGCCGCCGGCGCCGAGCCCGAACGAGACCGCCTTGCGGCCGTCGCTCTCGACCGCCGCCTCGCCGGTGAGGTAGGGCAGTCGCTCGAGGTACGCGCCGTCGCCGGTCTCGTAGGCGTGGTAGCGCCCAGGCAGCATGACCGCGAGGCCTGCGTGGGTGAACCAGTAGCTGTCCCAGAGCGCGCTCGCGTTGGCCCCCACTTCGCCGTCGAGCATCACGCCCTCCCAGTCGAACGTCAGGTGGGTGCGGCCGCCCACGAAGCGCCTGATGAACGGGCCGCGCGGCTCCTGGTCGCGGTAGCCGCCGCCCGCGCCGATCTGGTGCTGGTTGAATTGCTGCACGAAGCCGAAATCGTTGACGTCGAAGCGCGGCGACAGCGTGCGGTAACTGGCGTTCCACAGCCAGTGCCTGCCCACGCGGTCGACCGCCGCGAACGCGCCGAGGCCCACGTCGCCGGCCTCCTGGCGGGTGCCGTCGGCGCGCGTGAGCGGCGTGCACGAGGGATCGGCGGGCGCGGCCGGTGTGCACGCACGGCCGTCGTCGTTGATGTAGCTGGGGCCGCCGACGCGCTCCGACACGACCACCTGGCCGTCGGCGCGCCAGGTGCCGCTGCCGGGCGCCCAGCGGGCATCGACGCTCTGCACGTGCGCGTCGTGATCGGCCGAGGCGCGCGCGACGTCGTCGCCCAGCCAGGTGACGCTGGTGGCCAGCACACCGACGCTCGACGCGCCGCCCAGCGAGTAGCGCGCGCGTAGCGCCGCGTAGTTGCGCGGCGGCGCGCGGGTGAGCGGGTGCTTGCCGCCCTGCTCGTCGGTGGCCTCGAAGCGCTCCGACCCGGTCACTGCGTCGAGGACGCCGAGCGTGAGGTTTTTGCCCACCGAGCCGGTGAGCTTGGCGGCGGTCCACAGCCGCAGCGCCGTGGGCGCGCGTACGATGGTGCGCTGGCTGCCGTCGGGCTGGTAGACCGTGGCGCCGATGCCCAGACCGCTGGGCGGCCGGCCGATGCGGCGCGAGTAGAACACCTGGATCGGGGTCTGGAAGACGTCGGCGCCCTCGAGGAAGAACGGCCGCTTCTCCGGAAAGAAGCTCTCGAAGCGCGACAGGTTGAGCACCGCAGGGTCGGCCTCGACCTGGCCGAAGTCGGGGTTGAGCGTGGCGTCGAGGGTCAGGCTGGAGGTGACGCCCAGCTTGACGTCGATGCCGGCCTCGCCGGTGCCCTCGCGATCCGCGTGGGGATCGAGGCCGAGCACCGCGCCGCCCTCGAGCGTCGAGGTGCGCATGGACGCCGCGAAGTAGGGCCGCAGCTCGAAGGTGCGGCGCGGCCGGATCCCGGTGATGCCGTCGACGTGGCCCCAGCGCGAGACGTCGGCGTTGGTGCCCTGCGGCACGTGCGACCAGACCATGCGCTCCTTCTTGCGCGAGACGTAGCGCAGCAGGTTGAAGCCCCAGACCTGCTCGTCGGCCGCCGAGAAGCGCAGCGCCGAGAGCGGCACGCGCCACTCGGCGCTCCAGCCCTGCGCGTCGCGCGCGACCGCCCCGTCCCAGACCGCGTCCCAGTCGTACGAGGCGTTGGTGTCGTCGTAGAGCTGGAAGTCCATCTGCACGCCCGCGGCGTTCAGGACAAAGGCGTAGGCGCTCGCGTGGTCGAGCCGGCTGTCGAAGGCGATGCCGATGAAGTCAGCCTCGACCTCGACGTCGCGGCGCGCCAGCTTGGAGACGATGCCGCGCGGGTCGGAGTCGAGCGCGCGCACGCCCACGTAGATCGCCCGATCGTCGTAGAGGATACGGATCTCGGTGCGCTCGCTGGGCGCGGCGCCGTCCCGGGGGAACGCCTGGGTCAGCCGATCGTCGACGGTCGCGGCCAGCCAGGGCGCCTCGTCGAGGCGGCCGTCGATCACCGGCGCCTCCGAGGTGCGCGTGGCGTGGATCGACTTGTCGAGGTTCTCACCCTCGAGCGCGGCGTGCGCCGGTGCGGGCGCACCGAGTCCGACGAGGAGCGAGGCGGCGACGAGCGATGCGAGCGAGACGAGATGTGGATGACCGGCCGGGACAGACAGGCAGCAGACTCCTGGGCTCTGAGGGGCGCGCGCGGCGGCCGAGTATGGCATGGTCGCGTCAGGGCGTGCCGGTCGCTGGCGCTTCTGTGCCATCGTGGGCGTGACACCGGCTACAGGCGTGGCCGGTCATCTTGAAGCCGAGCACCCCGTCGTGACAGCCGCCGCAGGATTTCTTGCGCGGCACCGGGATCTCGGCGACGCGCCGGGCGGTGAGCACGCCGGTGTGACAGGTCGCACAGTCGACCGTGTGGGTCTGGACGTCGCGCTGGTGCACGGCGTGGACGAAGCGTGCTGCGGTCGACCAGCGGTTCTGCTCGCGACGCGCGTCGCGCGCGGGCAGGAGGCCGAGCTGGTGGCAGGCCGTGCATTCGGCGAGGCCGGGGGCTGGGACGCCGGCCGGTGCGCGCGCGGCGGGTGCGCTCGCCGATGGTGCGCGCGCGGCGGGTGCGCTCGCCGGCGCGGCGGCGTGGCAGCCGGCGCCGGCGCAGGCGGCGTGGGCCGGGCCCACGCGCATCTCCGGCCCCCCGCGGATGCCGGTGTGGCAGGCGGCACACGGCGCCGTCGAGCGCGGTGCCTGGCCGCCCAGGTGCGCGCCGTGCGAGAACTCGGCGCCGAACTCGCTGCGCGGTCGCCGTCCGACGTCGGCGCGCAGCGGGCGCCACGGCTCGCTGCCGACGTGGCAGCCGCCGCAGATCGTCGGGGTGCGGGCGCGGAACTCGCCGGCGTGGCAGCGCGCGTCGGCGCACGCGGCGTGGCCGACCGGGCGCGGCTTGCCCGCGGCGTCGAGCCCGTGGCACGAGCCGCACGTGGCCGGCGCGCCCGCCGCGACGTGCTGCCGGTGATCGAAGCGGATCGCGGGCGCCGGCGAGGGCGGCGCGTCGCCGCGGCTGTGGC
>JBKJOI010000430.1:0-7261 GCA_046595695.1 Haliangiales bacterium
TGCTGGGTCTGCACTGCCCGGCCTGACGGCAGCGATGGTGTCCCGGGTGCTCTTGATGGTGCGTTCTGGCTTGCCCTTGATCCTGCCCACGCTCATCTTGCCAGCCAGCGCCAGCACCGCGCCCAGGAGCAGCAGGACGCCGGCCACGATGAGGTAGGCGAGCCACGGGGCCAGCCCGGCAGCAACCAGACCGTTCGCTGCCGCTATCAGTAGCAGGATCAGCGCCAGGAATGCGAAGAGCCCGGCAGTGGCGAACATGCCCACCCCGGCTGCTGCCCTCTTGGCGTCAGCGCCGATCTCGGCCTTCGCCAGTGCCACCTCGCTGCGCATGATGGACGAGATGTCATGGGTCGCGTCGGCCACGAGCTGGCCCAGCGAGCGCTCCACGGCGTCGTCGTTCTGACCGGTCATCAAACCTCACCTCCGGTGGTGTGTCCCATGACCTTACTCAGTGTCGCGCCGAAAGAGCTCCCCACACACGGCGGAGGGCCTGCCTGCTTGCGTGAGACGCTCTCGAGGCGCGGTGCCATCCTTTCCTCTGCTGAGACGAGCACACAGTGAAGGGCACCGGGTGAACGAACACCCGGCGCCCTTCACGTCATGTCACTTCACTGCGCACGCTCTGAGGCGAGCTGTGCTCGCTACCCCTCGGATGAGGCGGAGGACAGGCCGGCCTTGATCAGGTCCATGACGTTCGAGTCGGCCAGGGTGGTGACGTCGCCGACCTCACGGTTCTCGGCGATGTCCTTGAGCAGGCGGCGCATGATCTTGCCCGAACGCGTCTTGGGTAGCGCGTCGGTGAAGCGGATCTCCTCGGGCCGGGCGAGCGCGCCGATCTCGCTGGCCACGTGGACGCGCAGCGCCTGGCCGAGCGCGGCGTCCGAGACCACGCCCTTCTTCACGGTCACGAAGGCGACGATGGCCTGCCCCTTGAGCTCGTCGGGGCGGCCGACCACCGCGGCCTCGGCGACCTGCGGGTGCGACACCAGGGCGCTCTCGATCTCGGAGGTGCCCAGGCGGTGCCCGGCGACGTTCAGCACGTCGTCGATGCGGCCCATGACCCAGAAGTACCCGTCAGCGTCCTTGCGCGCGCCGTCGCCCGCGAAGTACATGCCCGGGATGTCGGTCCAGTACTGCTGCTTGTAGCGCTCGGGGTCGCCGAAGATGCCGCGCATCATGCTCGGCCACGGCCGCTTGATGACCAGGTAGCCGCCCACGTTGGGCGCGCAGCTCTTGCCGTCCCGCGAGACCACGTCGGCCGCGATGCCGGGCAGCGGCCGCGTACAGGTCCCCGGCTTGGTCGGTGTGGCGCCGGGCAGCGGCGAGATCATGATGCCGCCGGTCTCGGTCTGCCACCAGGTGTCCACGATCGGGCAGCGGTCGCCGCCGATGACGCGCCGGTACCACATCCAGGCCTCGGGGTTGATCGGCTCACCCACGGTGCCGAGCAGCCGCAAGGACGACAGGTCGTGCTTCATGGGCCACTGCTCGCCCTGCTTCACGAACGAGCGGATCGCGGTCGGAGCGGTGTAGAAGATGCTCACGCCGAGCTGATCGATGAGGCGCCAGAAGCGATCCGGCTCGGGGAAGTCGGGCGCGCCCTCGTACATGACGGTGGTCGCGCCATTCAGCAGCGGCCCGTAGACGACGTACGAGTGCCCGGTGACCCAGCCGATGTCTGCGGTGCACCAGTAGGTGTCCTCTTCCTTCAGATCGAAGACCAGGCGCGTCGTATAGGCAGTGCCGACCATGTAGCCGCCGGTCGTGTGCACCACGCCCTTGGGCTTCCCGGACGTGCCCGAGGTGTACAGGATGAACAGCGGGTGCTCGGCGTCGAGCGCGGGCGCCACGTGCTTGTCGGAGACGCCGGCCATGAGCTCGTGCCACCAGTGGTCGTGGCTCGAGTCCCACGCGATGTCCTGGCCGGTGCGACCCACGACCACCACGTGCTTCACCGTGGGCATCTGCGGGCGCGCCTTGTCGACCTGGTCCTTGAGCGCGATCTGCTTGCCGCGCCGCCAGCCGCCGTCGGAGGTGATCACCAGCTTTGCGCCCGCGTCGTTCGCGCGATCGCGCAGCGCCTCGGCGGAGAAGCCGCCGAAGACCACCGAATGGGTCGCGCCGACGCGCGCGCAGCCGAGCATGGCGATGGCGGCCTCGGGGATCATCGGCAGGTAGATCATGACGCGGTCGCCGGCCTTCACGCCCAGGCGCGTGAGCACGTTGGCGAAGCGGCAGACCTCACGGTGCAGCTCGTGGTAGGTGAGCGTGCGCTTGTCGCCCGGTTCGCCCTCCCACACGATCGCGGCCTTGTTGCGCCGCGAGGTGTCGAGGTGCCGGTCGAGGCAGTTGTAGGCCAGGTTGGTGGTGCCGCCGACGAACCACTTCGCCCACGGCTCCTGCCACTCGAGCACCTGGCTCCACGGCTGGAACCAGTGCAGCTCGCGCGCGATCTCGGCCCAGAAGGCCTCCGGGTCGCGCTCGGCGCGCGCGTAGAGCGCCTCGTACTCGGCGAGGCTCTTCACCTGCGCGGCGCGCGCGAACGCGGCGGGCGGGGGAAAGCGACGGTCTTCCTTGAGGCTGCTCTCGATGTCGTCGGACATGAGCTTCTCCTCCGGGCGGCCGGGCGCTATGCGCTGGCTCGCCGGTTCTTGAGGTACGAGATGATGCCGGGCAGGACCGACAGGAAGACCACCACGATGATGACCTTCTCGATGTGGCGCTCGAGCGGGAAGCCCTGCGAGCGCGCGATCTCGCCCAGGAAGTAGCCGAGGAAGGTCATCGACACGATCCACGAGACGCCGCCGATGATGTTGTAGAAGCCGAAGCGGCGGTACGGCATCTGCGCGATGCCCGCGATCACCGGCACGTAGGTGCGCACGATCGGGATGAAGCGCGCGATGATGATGGCCTTGCCGCCGTGCTTCTCGTAGAAGGCGTGCGCCTGCGCGGCGTACTCCGGCTTGAAGAAGCGTGACCTGGGCCGGTTGAAGATCTTGGGCCCGGCCTTGCGTCCCATGTAGTAGGAGAACGCGTCGCCGCCGATCGCCATCGGGATGAGGATGAGCTGCAGCAGCCAGATGTTGAGATCACCCTTGGCCGCGTAGATGCCGGCGACCACGAGCAGCGAGTCACCGGGCAGGAACGGGAACAGCAGGCCGGTCTCGACGAAGATGATGATCGCCATGCCCGGATAGCCGGCCCACGCGATGATGCCGCCGGGATTGCGCAGCATCTCGAGCAGCCAGTTGAAGGCGTCCTTGATGAAATCCATGTCGCGCGGCTATACCACGGTGCGGCGGTCGTCGGTGATGCGGCCATCGGCCATGACCCACACGCGCGCCGCGAAGTCGCGCACCGCCGCGTCGTGGCTGACGATGAGCTGGGTCATGCCCTCGCGCGCGAGCTCGCGGATCACCGCCAGGACCTCGTCGCGCATGGCGGGGTCGAGCGACGAGGTCGGCTCGTCGAAGAGCAACACGCGCGGCCGCGTGGCCAGCGCGCGGGCGATCGCGACCCGCTGCTGCTGCCCGCCCGAGAGCTGCGCGGGGCGGTGGGTCGCCCGATCGGCGAGGCCGACACGCCCGAGCAGCTCGCGCGCCTCGCGCTCGGCCTGCTCGCGTGGCCGCGCCTGCGCCACGCGCGGCGCGAGCGCCACGTTCTCGAGCGCTGTGAGGTGCGGGAACAGGTGGAACTGCTGGAAGACCATGCCCACGTGGCCGCGCAGCGCGCGCAGCTCGCGGCTCTGGCCCCGGCGCATGCCGGGTACGAGCGCGTGGCCGGCGATCGCGACCGCGCCGGCGTCGAACGGCTCCAGGTAGTTGAGGCAGCGCAAGAGCGTGCTCTTGCCCGCGCCCGACGGTCCGATGAGCACGATGGTCTCGCCCTCCGCGACCTCGGCGCTGACGCCGCGCAGGATCTCCTGATCGCCGTGACGCTTGTGCACGTCGCGGATCGCGATCATCGGCGCGCGCGTCCCCGCGGCGCCGGCGGCGCCGGCGTGGGCGCTCACCGGTGGACCCCGTGGCCGAGCCGCAGCTCGAGCCAGGCCGCAAGCCGCGACAGCGGGAAGCTCATCGCGAAGTAGAGCGCCGCGCACAGCAAACCCGGCACCACCCAGCCGCGCAGATCGACCGCCGAGATCGACATGCGCTTGGTCAGCTCGACCACCGAGATCACCCCCACGATCGACGAGTCCTTGAGCAGCGCGATGAAGTCGTTGGTCATGGGCGGCAGCGCCACGCGCAGCGCCTGCGGCACGATCACGTGCCACAGCGTCTTGGGCCCCGACATGCCGAGCGCGTGCGCCGCCTCGCTCTGGCCGCGCGGCACCGACAGGATCGCGCCGCGGTAGATCTCGGCCTCGTAGGCCGCGTAGTTCAGGCCCAGGCCCAGCACCGCCGCGCTGACCGCGCCCAGGCCACCGATGGCAAAGTAGATGAGGTAGAGCTGCAGGAGCACCGGCGTGCCGCGGAAGATCTCGACGTAGGCGCCGCCGAGCACGCGCCCGGGAAGGCCGCCATAGAGCCGCAGCACCGCGATGCCGAAGCCGAGCGGCACGGCCAGCAGGAAGGCCAGGATCGACAGCCGCAGGGTCATGAGCGCGCCGTCGATGAACAGCCAGAACTGGCCCATCGTGAGCGAGCGCGCGCGCGTGACCCGGGCGACCTCGGGCACCGGGCCGGTCTGGCGCTCGTCCCACAGGTTCCAGGCGCGCAGGATGCGCTCGAGCGCGCCGTCGACGGCCATCGCGGCGAGCGCGCGATCCAGCTCGGCGCCCAGCGCGGTATCGCCGCGGCGCAGCAGCATGACGTAGGCGCCGCGCGCGATCTCGCCGGCCAGGCACTCGACGCCGGCGAGCGCGCAGCCGTAGCGGTCGGCGATGATGTTGTCCATCAGCACCGCGTCGAGCTTGCCCTGCGCGAGGTCGAGGTACGGCTCCTCGACGCCCTCGTAGTACTTGGGCTCGATGCCGGCCGCGCGCAGGAGATCCATGGCGTAGGTCTGGTTGAGCGTCGCGACGCGCTTGCCGCGCAGATCGGCGAGCGTGCGGAAGGCAGCACCGCGGCGCACCGCGAGCGTCTCGGCGTAGACGAAGTACGGCCGCGACAGCAAGAGCCGCTCCTGGCGCGCGCTGGTCGCCTCGAGGCCGTTCAGGCCGACGTCGAAGTCGCCGCGCTCGAGGCCGGGCACGATGTTGGACCACGCGTATTGCTGGAAGCGCGCCTTGACGCCCAGGCGGCGCGCCAGCTCGTCGGCGATCTCGACCTCGAAGCCGATGAGCTTGCCGGCCTGCTTGGGGTCCTCGAAGACGTAGGGCTCGCCGCCCTGGATGTCGGCGCCGAAGACCAGCTCGCCCTTCGCGCGCACGCGCGCGAGCGTGGCGTCACCGGCGCTGCCCGAGGACGGCGCGGGCCGCGCGCACGCGGCGAGCGCGAGCAGCACCAGTGACGCGAAGCTTCGCACCTCGCGCTAGGGCTGGACGGCGAGCTCGCCGAGCGAGGCCGGCAGGTACACGGGCGCCGCCTTCGCCGCGCCCAGCTCGACGAAGCGAGGCGCGGCCGCGCCGCCGCCCGCGCCCGCGAGCCACACGCCGAAGCGCGGCGATGGCGGCGCGAAGCTCCACGCGGTCGCCAGCACCAGCGTCGCGTCGGGGGTGAGCGCGATCGCGCCGGTGACCACGCCGGGCAGCGCGGGCAGCGGCCCGCCGCGACCCGCCGCGTCGGTCCGCACGATCTGTCCGGGCTCGGCGAGCGCCGCCGCGCCCCTGGCCAGCTCGGCCGCCGCCGCCGCGTCGCCGCCGTGCAGCAAGAGGAGCTTCTGATCGATCGACGTGACGAAGATGGGCAGGTCGTCGGCCTTGTCGCCGATGGTGGTCGCCGAGCGCAGCGACTCGCGCGGCGCCGGCATGATCGCGAGCGGCGGACCGCCGCCGACCACCTCGACGGGTGGGGCGGCCGCGTAGACGCCATCGGCGCCGGCGCGCACGCCGACCAGCCGGGTCGGCTGGTGACCGACCGCGAGCGAGCGCGGCGAGTCGCCGGTGATCACCCACAGCGCGCCAGCCGCGTCGAAGCGCAGGTCGCGCGCGAGCGGCAGGCGCTTGCCGGGCAGGAGGTCGATCGTGCCGGTGTGCACCGGCGCCGCGGGCGCCGCGAGCGAGAAGAAGGCGACGCGGTTGTCCTCGGTGAGCAGCGCCAGCGTGAGGCCATCCGGGCTGACGTCCGCGGCCATCGGATGGCCCGCGGAGACCTCGGGCGGCAGCTCCACGGCGTTGTACGGCGCGGGCGTCCTGGGCTCGTCGAGCACGAAAAGCTGTAGGTGCGTCGGGCCGACCACCACCAGCAGCTTGCCCGCCAGCGCCACGTCGACGACGGTGAGCTTGCTCTTGGTGGTGTGCACGACCGCCGGTCCGCCCGGCGCGGTCAACGCCACCGTCGAGACCACGACGCCGCCATCGCCGCCGACGGTGGGCCGGGCGCCCGCCTGCGTGAGCCCGGTGGCCTGCGCGCCGCCCACGACGTACGCCCACGCGCCGTCGGTGGAGAAGCGAAGGGCGCGCGGCGCGTCGATCGCGGCGGTGCCCGCGGGCTGCGCGTCGGTCGCCGAGACGGCCAGGAAGTGCGCCGTGCTGGCGTCGGGCTGCAGCACCACCGCGTAGCGCGTGACCTCGATCGAGATCGCGTGCCGTCCGGCCGGGTGCGAGACCTCGACCGGGATGGCGCCGCTGCTCACGCCGCTCGGGATCTGCGACACGATGCCGCCGCCCGCGGTGCGCGCGAGTACGCGCGCGGGTCGGCCGCCGATGAGCACGGTGGGCAGCTTGCCGAAGTCGTCGCCCTCGATGAGGACATACTCGCCGATGGTGAACTTGCCGTCGGCCTGCGTGCCGGGCAGCGCGCCCGACTCGGCGAACGGCGCCGGCTCGCCCAGGTCGCGCACGCGCTCGACGTGGGGCGCGCCCGAGGCCGCGTCGACGGCGCGCGGCTGCACGACCCGCGGCCACCCGCCGCTGCCGGCGCCACAGGCGAGGATCAGGGAGGCGGCGCTCGCGAGCACCACGGTCGACAGGGCGATGCGCGCTCGGCTCATGGCGCGCGAAGCTTTTCCTTGGTGATCTGATCGACGAACGCCTTGGCGCACGCCTTCATGGGCGCCTCCTCGGTGATCGTCGTCGGGGCGACCACGTAGCGGCAGCGCGAATCGGGGTCGAGCACGGTGATCACGTAGCGGTAGTCGCCGCCCGCCTGCACCTGCTGGG
>JBKJOI010000207.1:0-3740 GCA_046595695.1 Haliangiales bacterium
GATCGCCAGGTCGGTGGGCGCGTCCGCCGGCACCTCACAGACCGCCTTGATGATCTGTCGCTCGCCGGGCAGGACGTTCATGCCCAGGCCGCCGACCCAGAACAGCGACGAGACCTCGGTCTCGACCTGCGCCGCGTCGGCGTACCGGATGTTGATCCAGGCCTCGCGCAGGATCGGCTGGTCGGTGCCGTTCACGTAGTGCAGCTGGATGGCGGCCTGGCGGCGGCCGCCCAGGCGCATGGCGTGGCGCTGCTCCTCGGGCGCGGCCTGCTCGGGCAGGAGGTCGATCGCGACCTCCTGCGAGCCGAGCAGGAAGGTGCTGTCCACGCCCTGCTCGCACGGCTCGGGCGCGGCGCTGTCGTCCTGCTCGCGGTCCTGCAGGTAGGTGATCATGTGGTGCGAGCCGGGGCGCATACGCCCCTGGTAACCGCCGATCCAGATCGCCTCGTCGTTGGGCGTCTTGACGAAGATGCAGTCGGTGACCTCCTCGCCGGGGCCGATCAGATAGCGCGCGACCTCGGCGGGATCCGCGTGATCGCGCGGGCCGTAGTGGAGCTGGAAGCCGCTGCCCGGCGCGGGCGGCGCGAGGCAGGAGTCGTCGCCGGCGTAGGACGTGACCACGCAGCCGGACGGCGGCGCGCCCGATGCGTCAGGTCTGCCGAGCGGCGGGTCGCCGGTGTCGCCTGCGCACGCGGCGCTTGCGGCCCCTGCGACGGCCAGCACGCGTGCAGCGGCGGCAGCGGTCATGAACCGGAGAACGTGTCGAAGCGGCATGCGGCACCTCCTACGAGCACTACAAAGGCCGGACGTCAGCCTGGCGCCCTTATGTAAGAGGGACGCTAGCAGTCGTTGGGAAATTCGGCAAACCAAATTTTCCAATGCGTCTCCGCAAGATATCCGCCGAGAGTCATCCCCGGTCTGCTGACCGCATCCTCATGCCACCTGGGCCTTGCCCCGTCGCACGACGCGCGGGGCACCGTGAAACGTTACATTTCCCGTTCTGGCTCCGGGCGCTGACGCGGTGGCTTAGATGCGATCGGTGGCGAGCTGCTCGAGCAGCGCCGTGGCGCGTGGCGAGGCTTCGATCAGCGCGAGGAAGATGAGCGCCATGTTGTCCTCGAGCGCGGTCAACGGCGGTGGCGGCGTCGCGACGAGGTACTCGACGATGAGCTCGTTGGTCGCGCCCACGAGCGCGAGCGCCGACAGGTGCAAGCTGCTGCGCGGCACCATGCCACCGAGCAGCTCGTAGGCCTGATTCTCGACGAGGCCGACGAAGCTGCGCATGCCGCGCCGGCGCAGCTGCTCGAGCTCGGGGCTGACGCCGCCGATCTCGATGCACAGGATGCGTGCGACGCGGGGATCGTCGAGGTACGCGTGCAGGAAGGCGCGCAGGCCGTGGACCACGCGCGCGCGCGGACCCTCCGGCGCCTCGCCGAGACCGCGCACCAACTGCCCGAGCACGTTGGCGACCAGGTGCTCGTAGAGCGCGGCGAGCAGCGCGTCCCGCGAGGCGAACTCGGTGTAGAAGTCACGCGTCGAGACGCCCGCGTGTGCGCAGAGCGCGGTCAGGTTCGTGCGCGCGTAGCCCTGGCTACCGACCAGATCCAGCGCCGACGCCAGCAAGCGGGCGCGCCGATCGAGCCGACGCTGCTCGGGCGCCCTGCCGCGGTATGGACGCGCGGCTGCCGCTGGCACGGCAGACTTCGCCGTGGACGCGGCGGGCGCGGCGAACGCGGCGGGCGGCCCGGGTTTCGCGGCTCTCGCAGCTGGCTTTGCAGCCGCCGCAGCGGGCTTGCTTCGTTTCGCCGGAGCGGCGCGGGCGCGGGGCGGAGGCCGCATGGTGGCCAGAATAGCGGTAAGCCGTGCGGGCACCAACCGCGATGCCGCCCGGTGGTACGATCGTGGAGATGTCACCCGTGTCTCTCCTCGTGATCGTGGTCGTTGGATCGCTCGTAGGCAGCGGCTGCGGCAACAAGGCCTCCGAAGCCAGGCCGGGCGCGACGATCGAGCCCGCGGCGCGGGACGCGGCACCGGCAGCCACCCGCACCGTGACGCCGGGCATTCCTGCCCTTCCCGATCCGCCACGCGCGCCCGAACCGCCGGCCACGCCGAAGCTGCAGATCCAGCTGCGATCGACGCCCAGCGGCGCCGAGTCCGCGCTCGACGGCCGCCCGTCGGGACGCACGCCGGTGACCGTCGACGTCGACGACGACGGCAAGGAGCACGAGTTCACCTTCGTGCTCGCCGGCTACGGGCTCGAGCGCTACCGCACGCGGCCGCTCAAGAGCGGCGTGATCCACGCCAGGCTACGCGCGGTGCCCATCGACGCCGGACCGTAGGCACGAGCGGCCCGCGCGCCCGAACGCGCCCCCCGACCGACTACACCAGGCGCAGGTGGCCGCGGTTCTTCGGCTTGTCGGGCGAGCCCGGGCCGCCCGGGCCGTCACCGTCGGGATCGCCGCCGCCGTTCGACTTCGTCGACGAGCCCGAGCCGGTCCCCGACGACGGACGCGTCTGGGTCGCCGCCTCACCGCGGGCGAACTCGCTCTGCACCTCGGGCGGCACGTGCTCCGGCCAGACCAGGCCACGGCCGTCCTCGGCGACGACCGCGTAGACCGCGCCCCACGGGATGCGGCACGGGAACGGCTTGCCGCGGAACGTGAGCGTCGCGCGGATGCCGGTGTCGTCGATCTCGAGATCCGGGATCGGCGGCGTGAGCCCGTAGCCCAGGCGCAGCACCAGCTTGGGCTCGACGCGGTGCTGATCGGGCACGTCGACGCTCGGCCGGCGCGCGTCGAGGTGCACGAGCACCGGCCCGTCCTCGAGCAGCTTGGTGACGACCTCGCGCTTCTTGGGCATCGCGCCGGGCGCGCCCGCGGCGGCCTCGTCGTCGAGCGGCGCGGCCGCCGGCACCTCGGCGACCGGCATGCCGGCCAGCTTCTCGAACTCGGCGGCGTCGATGAGGCCCAGATCGTAGGCGTCGCGTAGCAGCGCCGACGGTCCCTCGAGCCCGGCGCGCGCGATGCGCGAGCCCAGCGCCGAGGCGCGCGCGGCGTGGCGCAGCGTCTCGGCGTGTGCCGCGGCCGCGTCGGTCTCACCGGCCCGCCACTCGGCGAGCGCGCGCTCGACCTGCGTCAGCGACAGCTCCAGCCGGCGCGCTAGCAGCGCCGACAGGACCTCGCTCAACCGTCTCTGCAGATCGCCGTCAGACATTCGGCCTAACCCTTACCATGTCTCATACCACGCCATCAGCGGATCGACTCGAAGAGCACCCGTAGATCGTCAGGGATCTGGATGGCGCGGAAATGGTCGAGATCGACCACCGCCGAGGTCACCTTGCCCTCGGCGCAGATCTCGCCGCTCTCGCGTGCGATCACCGTGTAGCGCAGCGTGATCGACTTGGAGCCCACGTGCTCGGCACGCATCTCGACGACCATGAGATCGCCGAAGCGCAGCGGCTTCTTGTAGTCGGCCTCGGTGTGCACCGCCGGGAAGCCAATTCGTCGGACGTCGAGCAGGGCGCGGTAGCCGCCCTTGTGCTTGAGCCGGTCGAAGAGCAGCTCCTCGAAGGCGAGGTGGAAATAGTGGAAGAAGCGCGGGTAGTAGACGATGCCCGCGTGGTCGACGTCGTCGAAGGCGACGCGCAGCGTGTGCGAGAAGATGGTCATGGCTAGTGGCCCGTGAACTCTGGCTTACGCTTCTGCACGAACGCACTGATGCCTTCCTTGGCGTCAGCCGAC
>JBKJOI010000270.1:0-6231 GCA_046595695.1 Haliangiales bacterium
GCGGCGGCCACGACAACATCACCGGCGTGCTCGTCGACGTCGTCGAGGGCAACCCCACGGTCGAGGAAGAAGAGACCGAGGCCAAGCTCGCCGGCGAGGCCCTGCTCGCGGAGCAGAGCGCTGCCGATCGCGCCGCGGCGCCGGTGAAGCCGCTCGGCACCGAGCAGACCCTGCCCCACGACGACGACGAGGAGCAGCCGACCCAGCCGCCGCGCGCGCGCGCATCGGCCAAGGCGACGCCGCCGGGCCCCGTCCGCGACGAGTCGGCGCCCGCCGACTTCGGCCACTCGGGCACCATCCCCGGCATCGGCAACCCACTCATCAAGCCGGTCGGCGTGCCCCCGGCGTCGACCGACAAGGCCGCCGAGGTCGCCGCCGCGCGCACCGACGAGATGCCCGCGGTGCAGCCGGCGCCGGCAAAAGCGCCTCCCCCAGGCGAAGGCCCGCCCAAGCGCTAGGCGGCTGGCCACCGCGGCCGGTCAGTCTGCGGGGCGGATGAGCTCGAGCGACGCTGCAGCACCGGGCGGACCGTGCGCGATGAGGACGTCGCCACGCCGCGAGTGCGCGAGCGCGCGGCCCGCGTCGCCGCGCTCGCGGCGGAAGAGCCGCAAGGGCACCCGGCCCTCGTTGCCGCAGACGACCCGCTCGATGGTGCCCTTGCCGTCGCGCGCCTCGGAGACCACGCGCAGCGCGCGCGTGCCCGTGGGTAGCTCGACGAGGCCCGCGGCCGCGCGTCGCAGCGTGAGGTACGCGAACTTGAGGCCGCGCTCGCGCAGCCCGGTGGCCTGGATCAGCCGGCGCAAGCGCGGCGGCGGCGTGAACGGCCGGTCCTCGTGGCACCAGTCCTTGGCATCGGCCAGCGCCGGGCACGGCGCGCCCACGCGCGTGCAGGGCGCGAACACGTGCGCGTCGCGGCCCTTCAGCAGCACGTCGCGGAGCTCGTGCAGGGCCCGCGAGGTCTCACGCAACGCCGGCTCGACGAGCACGAGCGCGCCCTCGGGCGTGAGGCGCTCGAGCAGCGCGCGCACCAGCGGCGCGCGCTGCGGCGAAGGCAGCTCGTTCAGCATGGTGCCGGCGACGATCAGATCGAAGGGCCCGGCAGGCAGCGCGGCCAGCGACGTGGCGTCGGTGCGCCGGGTCTCGAGCACGATCCGTTCGGCCAGCGAAGGGGTGTCGTGGACCGCGGCGGCAAGCAGTGCCAGCGCCGGCTCGTCGACGTCGATCGCCGTCACCGCCAGGCGCCGGTCGGGCAGCGCCGCGGCGAGCCCGAGCGTCATGGCGCCGCAGCCGGCGCCGACGTCGAGCACGCGCAGCGTGTCCGCGTCGGGCAGGACGCCACGCGCGGCCAGCTCGGCCAGCGGCACGCCGATCTTGGCCGCGTCGGCGATCGTGAAGAAGACCGCGCGCGCGGCCAGGTCGCGGGCGCGCTCGCCCGCGGGCAGCGGCGTGCGCAGGCGGTCGCGCTCACTCGTGTAGCGGCGCGTCCGTTCGGCGATCGCGGCGGCAAGCGAGCGGCTATCCAGCGCACCCGCGGGCAGCTGCTGCGTGCAGGCGTTCCAGACGGCGTCTTCGAGCATGGCGGGGAAGGTCCACATAATCTCAGGGCACGACCAATGTCAGATTGACCTCGGCAGCGCCATCGGCAAGTACGTCGGCGACGCCGAGCGCCCACAGATCCTGCTCACCTTCCATGGCCGGGTGCCACGCGCGCACCTTGTACTGCCCGGGCGGCACGCCCGGGAAGCGGTAGCGCCCGTCGGCGTCGGTGACCGCGAAGTACGGGTGACGTGGCACGACCGCGAGCGCGTGCGGCGCTGGCGCGAGGTCGCCGGCGACCGTGACGATGCCCGGCTGGTCGACGGTCAGCTCGAAGCGCTGCCCGACGAGCGGTAGCGGCCATTCGGCGAGCGGCTGGGGCTCGCCGGCACCGAGCCAGGTGGCCGGCGCGAACGTGAGCTTAGCCTGGTGACGGACCGGATCCTCGTTGCGCACGGCGAGCTTGCCGCCCGGGCCGGCCACGAGCACCACGCGCGGCGTGAGCACGCAGCCGTCGAACGTGAGCTCGGCCGCGGGCGCGTCCGGGCCGGGCATGGCCTTGCCGCGCTCGATGTCGTCGAGCCAGACCACCGCGCCGACGACGCCGCCGTTGGGCGCCAGCAGCGCCGGCGGTGACGCGGTGCTGCCCGGGCACGCCGCCGGGCCGGGCGTGGGTGCGACCGCCGCGCGCGCCGCCGGCCGGGCCAGCGTGATGAGGCCGAGCACGACGCCGCTCGGGCCGTCGGGTTGCGCCGTGTAGGGCGCGTTCGGCCCGGAGGGCGGCGTGACCTTGGGCCCGGCATCGGCTGCCGCAGCGACCGGATTGCCGGGACCGACGTCGGCGCTCGGCATCGGCCGACCCGGACCGCTGCACGCCGCGAGCGCACCGAGCGCAGCCAGCACACCGAACGTGGCGAGCGCACCGAGCGCGGCCACCTGGCCGACACCCGCCGCTGCCGCCGGCGAACCGCCGCGGACGCGCCGCCGCAGCCGCTCGGCGATCGCCGGAGCCTCGCGCACGAGCTCGTTCACCGCGACCGCGCGCCAGGCGTTGCCGGCGAGCTCGACGCCGAGCGCGTCGGCGCGCTGCGCGGCCGCGCGCGCGCGGCCCGCGTGCCCGGGCGTGTACTGCGGGATCCCGGCGTCGTGACGGACCGAGTGGAAGAAGCGCGGCGCCGCGGTCACACCCAGCAGCACACGCAGATCGGCGAGCACCTGCCCGTGCAGCTCGTCGTCGAAGAGCGCGGCCGCGCCGGGGTCGCGGCCGCCGCCGTAGATCACACGGAAGAGCGCCTGGCCGGCGGGCGCGCGCCCGGGCCAGAGCACGCTCTCGAAGACCACGCCGAGCGCGCGCGGCTTCTCGCCGCGTGCGACCAGCAAGCCGAAGCCATCCTGCGCGCGCGGCGCCGCCGCCGCGTCGAAGCTGACGAAGGCCACCGCCACCGACGGCGACGGCACGGTGTTCGCGAGGCGCGCCAGCTCGTCATCGAGGGGCGCGCATAGCGCCGCGGTGACACCGGCGGGAGTGGCGAACGCGAGCGCGCTGGCCGCGATCGGCGGCAGGTGCTCGCCGAGATCGTCGACGGCCTGGACCAGGTAGCCGCCGCCGGGTCCGCCGCGGCGCTCGACCGCGACCACGCGACAGCTGGTGCGCAGGCGCGGCCCGAGCTCCCGGGCCAGAGCGTCGGTGAGCGCGCCGGTGCCCGCGCGCGGCGACCACAGACGCTGGCGCGCTGCCGGCTTGGCGACCGCCCCGGCCTGCTGGCGGCGCGCGCGCCGCTCGGCGAACAGGCCACGCAGGAGCCCGCCGTGCCTGGCCTCGAGCGCGTGCAGGCGCGGGAAGGCCGCGGCCATGGAGAGCGCGTCCGATTCGCCGGCGAAGACGCCGAGCACGAACGGCGCGACCAGCGCGTCGGCGGCCTCGGCGCCCAGGCGCCGGCGGAAGAACGCGTCGACGGTCTCCTCTTCGACCTCGGCGCTGGCGCGCGGCGCGGCGTCGCCCTTCCCTCGCCCCACCAGCGGCTCGGCGAGCAGGCGCAGCTTGCCGCGCCAGCTCAGCAGATCCGTCGACAGCAAGAGCGGCGGGCTGGTCGGCACCGCGCGCAGCTTGCCACCGCGGAAGACCCAGCGCTGCTTCGCCGCCGCCGCGGCCTCGACGACCTCGACGCCCAGCTCGCGGCACAGGTCCACCGCCCCGCCTGGCTCGCCGGCGAGGAAGGCGTTGGCCGCCCAATCGCACAGGTAGCCATCCCGGCGCTCGCTCACCAGCAGACCACCCGCGCGCGGCGTGGCCTCGAGCACGACGGCCTCGTCGCCGCCGCGGACGAGCGCGCGCGCGAGCGCGAGCCCGGCGACGCCCCCGCCGATCACCACGATCGGATGCGTCGGTTGCGCGGGGGTCATCTCACCTCGGGGCGCTGGCCGAGTGCTGCTGCACCGCCTGGACCATCGCGCGCACATGCTCGGGGTTGGTCTCGGGCAGGACGCCGTGGCCCAGGTTGAAGATGTGGCCGGGCGCGCCGCCCGCCTGCGCGAGCACACCCTTCACGCGCTCGACGATCTTGTCCGGGGGCAGGAACAGCGCGGTCGGGTCCAGGTTGCCCTGCACGGCCACGCCGGGGCCGAGCCGCCGGCGCGCGACGTCGAGGTCGATGCGCCAGTCGATGCCGATCACGTCGGCGCCGGCGCTGGTGACCGCCTCGAGGTACGGGGCGCAGCCGTTGGCGGGGAAGTAGATGATGGGCGGCCCGCCGCCGGGCACGCTCCACTCGGGCGACGCGCGCAACTCGCTGATCACCTGGCGCGCGTAGCGCAGCGCGAACTCCTCGAAGTCGCGCGGCGCCAGGATGCCCGCCCAGGTGTCGAAGAGCTGCACCGCCTCGGCGCCCGCGGCCACCTGCGCGCGCAGGTAGAGCGCCATGGTGCGCGCCACCTTGTCGAGCAGCACGTGCGCGGTCTCGGGCGAGCGGAAGATGAGGCCCTTGAGGTGCGTGTAGTTCTTGGAGCCGCCGCCCTCGACGGCGTAGCTCGCCAGCGTGAAGGGCGCGCCCGCGAAGCCGATGAGCGGCACCCGGCCGGCCAGGCCCTTCTTGATGCGCCGCACCGCCTCGGGCACGAACGGCATGGTGAGCTCGGGATCCGGGATCACCAGGCGCTCGACGTCGGCGGCGGTGCGCACCGGCTGGGGCAGGTGCGGGCCTTCCTCATTGAACTCGAGCGCCACGCCCATCGCTTCGAGCGGGATCAAGATGTCGGAGAACAGGATCGCCGCGTCGAAGCCGAACTCGTCGATCGGCTGCAGCGTGACCTCGGTGGCGAGATCCGGGGTCTTGCACAGCCCCAGGAACGTCGTCTTCGAGCGGACCGCGCGGTACTGCGGCAGGTAGCGCCCGGCTTGCCGCATCATCCAGACGGGCGTGCGGTCCACGGGCAGGCGGCGACAGGCGGCAAGGAAGCGGTGCATGGCGGGACGCGATGCTAGCATGGAGAATCATGAAGGCTTCGACTCGACTAACGTGCCTCGGGATCCTGCTGGTGGCGTGCGCCGCCGGCGGCTGCGACGACGACGACAACCCGCCCGCCAGCGACGCCGCGCCCGACGCCGCGAGCGCCGACGCCGGCGTGCCGACCGGCAGCTGGCGCCTGGTCGCCTACACCACCGCGGACGGCACGCAGACGGACGTCGACACGCCGGTCGGCGGCGTCGACCAGCGGGTGAACGGCACGCTCGAGCTCGACCCTGCGAGCGGCTGGGGCGCCTACACGCACATCAGCGTGGTCGGCGACCGTCCCGAGTTCGACAGCACAGACGGCGTGGTCGGCGACTTCCTGTTCAACGCCGAGCTCACCACGCTGAGCCTCGGCGACGGCGTGTACACCAGCATGTACGTGAGCGGCGCCGAGGAACGCCTCACGCTGGTCAACGGCCCGGTCACGTACGCGTACGAGCGGCTCGCGCGCACCCCGGCCGAGAGCATCACGCTGGGCGGCCGGGTCACGATCGAGGCGGGGACGCCGACGCTGATCTCGCCGCGCGTGGGCCTGGTCTACGTGCTGCGCGGCGCGCCGCCCGCGACCCTCGCCTTCGGGCAGCTGGAGGACCTGGTCGAGCCGGGCGCGGATGTGGAGCTGAGCGCCGGGTTCGGCACCGCTGCGAGTGACACCGCGAGCTTCTCGCTGATCCGCAGCGAGGGCGCGCTCGGCCTCGAGCGCATCACCTTCGGTGACGCGGGCTTCGCCGCGGTCTCCCTGGTGGTCGCCTACGAAGATCGCGACGGCGACGGCGGGCTCACCCGCTTCGAGATCGACGCCTGCAGCAATCCCGGCGTCGACTGCATCCGCGGAATCTCGCCGCTCGTGCTCGCCTACCAGGCGGGCAGGTCGCCCGAGCTGATCGCCGCCGGCTACGGCTTCCTGCCCACCGGCTGGGCACTCGGCACCGTGATCAAGATCCAGGGCACCGACCATGTGACCATCCTCCCGCTCGACCCGACCACCGAGGCCGTACCCGTGGACGTCCAGTTCAAGATGGATCCAGCGTCGGTCGAGTACCCGAAGCTGCAGTTCTAGCCGCGGCCTCCGCCTCCAGGACGCCCATCACCATGCGCTCGGCGTCGCGGCGGAAGCCGGCACGCTCGAACAGCTCGGCGGCGCGCGCCGCCGGCTCGCCCGCGTACTCGTGCACCGTGATCGAGC
>JBKJOI010000687.1:0-2575 GCA_046595695.1 Haliangiales bacterium
CAACCGCATCGCAGCCATCGCCACGCCGGGAAACGACTGCGGCGACCTCGCCGCACCCGCGAGCGGCAACACGTCGGCAGGGGTACCGCTGTGCGCGAAGTAGGCACCGCCGGCGCCGCGATTACCCACCGGCCGTCGACGTGGCTACACTGACCGGGTGCGGTCGACGCGGCTCCTCTCTCTCGTCGCGCTCGCGCTCACCCTGAGCACGAGCGGTGGGGCCTTCGCCCAGGACGACTTCGACCCGCGCGGCCGCAAGAAGCCCGCGCGCCCGGCGGCGCCGGGGCCGGCGCGTGGACCGGCCAAGCCGGCGACGGCGCCCGCGACTGGCCGCACGCCGGGGTCGCCGCCGGCCCCGAAGCCTGCCTCGGTCGACCTCATGGACCGCTACACGAAGGTCGTGCTCGCGCAGCCGGGCGCGCCGTTCCCGCTGCAGCGCCTCGCGCAGCTCTACCGCGATCGCGATGGCAACACGTCGAAGCTCACAGCCGACTTCGAGGCGCGCGCGGGTCAGGCGGGCCTCGACCAGTACGCGTCCATCGTCACGCTCGCCGGCATCTACAAGCTCGACGGCCGCGCCGAGGAGGCCGTGAAGACGTACGAGCGCGCCGTCGCCATGAAGGCCGACGATCCGGCGGCGATGCTCGCGCTCGCGCGCGCGCTCCAGGACCGCGGCGACGTCGGCGCCGCCCGCGGGCGCTACGAGCAGGCGCTCGCGCTGCAGTCGAGCGCGAGCGAGAAGGAGCAGACGCTCCGCACGCTGATGGGCCTCGCGCTCGACGGCAAAGACTGGGACGCCGCGAAGCGGTTCCACGCGGAGCTCGTGAAGCAGCAGGCGACGAGCCTCTTCGTTCGCGGCGAGCTCGGGCGCGAGCTCTTCGGCCGCGGCGAGTTCGAGCGGGCCGAGGCGGAGTTCAAGGACCTCGTCGCCGCGGCGGCGGGCGACAACCGCGCGCTCGCGCCCGCGCTCAAGGATCTCGGGCGCGCACAGGCGAGGGCGCACAAATCGCACGACGCGCTCGCGACGCTCCGCAAGGCGCTCGCCGCCGCAGGCCAGGAGGCGGCCGTCCGCGCCGAGATCTACGAGACCATCACCGAGATCCACCGCGCCGACCAGAACCTGCCGGCGCTCGTGAAGGAGCTCGAGGCCGCGCGTCCAAACGATTTCGCGCGCCTCGCGTTGCTCGCATCGCTCTACGAGGAGACGGGCGACGGCCCGAGCGCGCTCGCGACGTACCGGCGCGCGCTGGCGGCGAACCCTCGGCACATCGATCTCCGCCTGAAGCTCATTCGCCTGCTCCAGTCGCAGGGCGAGCTCGACAAGGCGATCGCCGAGTACGACGGGCTGATCCGCGCCGCCCCAAACAACCCGCAGTTCGTCTTCGAGCAGTGCGAGACGCTCATGCAGCGGGGCGAGCGGGCCCGGGCGCTCACGCTTCTCACGCAGCTCGAGGCGCGGGCGAGCGCCGACGAGGAGGTGCTCGCGCGCCTCGCCGACTTCTTCGGGCGCATCGGCGAGAACGAGCGGTCGATGCGCGTGCTGCAGCGGCTCACGCAGGTCGCGAGCAACGATCCCGGGCACCTCGTCGATCTCGGCGATCGCTACTTCCAGGACGGCAACACGCCGCTCGCCGTGCAGACGTGGCGGCGCATCTTGACCACCGTGCAGCCGCGCGCGCGGGCGCTCGCCGCGCTCGGCGAGGTGCTGCTCGAGCACGACATGACCGCCGATGCGCTCGCCGCGCTGCGCGAGGCGGTGCAGCTCGAGCCGGCGTCGCTCGCGTACAAGCGGCAGCTCGCCAGCGCGCTCGAGCGCTCGCGGAGCTACCGCGAGGCGCGCACGCTGTGGCAAGAGCTCGCCGATCGCGCCAAGACCGACGGCGACAAGCTGCTCGCCCGCGAGGCGCGCACCCGCGTCGTCACGCTGTGGGGGCTCGAGCACGTGCTGCCGCAGCAGATGGCGCCGCTGCAGATGAAGTTCGACGCGACGCCGCCCGACATCGAGGCGGGGCGCGTGCTCGCAGAAGTCGTGATTCACCTGCGGCGGCTCCCCGACGCCGAGGCCATCCTGCGCAAGGTCGTCCAGCTCGCGCCCGGCGACGCCGACGCGTACCTCTCGCTCGAGCGGGTGCTCGTTCAGCAGAACAAGCTCGCCGACGCGATCGCCGTCCTCGAGAGGCTCGTGCAGGTCGAGCCCAAGCGGGCGCGCGAGCTCTACCAGCGCATGGCGCAGTACGCGCTCCAGACCTACAAGGACGAGGACGCGATCAAGTACGCAGCGCGCGCCGTCGAGCTGAATCCGGACGACGCCGAGGGGCACCGTCGCCTCGGCGAAATGTACCGCTCGCGCCAGGACACGCCGGGCGCGATCCGCGAGTTTCGACAGGCCATCGCGAAGAACGAGCGGCTCTACGTCGTCTACTTCGAGCTCGCCGATCTGCTCCTCTCGAGCGGCGAGGCGGAGGAGGCCGACCGGCTCTTTCGCCGCGTGGTGCGCGGCGCTCCCGACGAAGAGCTCGTCGCGCGGGCCGCGCGCCTCTCGATGCAGATAAATCTCGGGCGCGGCACCCTCGAG
>JBKJOI010000706.1:0-10029 GCA_046595695.1 Haliangiales bacterium
GCTGAACGCCGGCCGCGGTCGCGACCACGAGCGCGAGCACGCCGCCGAGCAGCGCGGTGCGTCCCCAGCGCGCCACGCGCACGCGCCGGCGCGAGGTGATGAGGAAGAAGTTTTCGCGCGAGTGCAGCTCGTTCAGGTCGAGCGCGGTGGCCTCCTCGAGCTGCGCGCCGCGCCACAGCGCCTCGTCGGGGCGACCGAGCCGCTCCCACTCGGCGGCCGCGCTCTCGAGCCGGCGCACGACCGCGCGGAACTCGGCCTTCTCGCCGAGCCAGCGCCGCAAGGTGTCCCAGCCGGTCAGCAGCGCCTCGTGCGTGATCTCGAAGGTGTTGCCGTGACCCTCGCGTTCACCGCCGGTGCCCTCGCGGACCACGACCAGCCGGCCCTGCACGAGCGAATCCAGCGCGCGCACCGCCACCGGATCGTCGCCGGTGAGCTCGCTCGCCTCGCGCCGCGCCCGGGTGCCCTCGGGCGTGACCAGGCGGGTGAGCACCAGGCGCGCGACCTGGCGCTGCCCCGGCATCATCCCGGCGATCACCGCGTCGGCGTGGCGGGCGAGGGCGCCGGTGACGCCGCCGAGCGCGGCCAGCGAGGCGCGCGTGATCTTGCGCGCGGTCTGATCGCGCACGCGCCAGAGCTCGGCGAGCGCGAACTGCAGGAGCGGCAGGCCGCCGCTGGCCGAGGCGGCGTCGTCGATGAGCTCGGTGACCATCGCCGGCGACTCGAACGACACGCCGAGCGCCTCGGCGGGGCCGATGATGGCCTGGTGCACGCCCTCGGCGGTCATCGGCCGCAGCAGGTAGAAGGCGCGCGCGACCTCGTCGGCGAGCCCGGCGATGCCCGCCACGCGCGTGAGGTAGTCGCCGCGCGAGGTGCCGAGCACCTTCATGCCGGGCACGCCGACGGCGAGCTCGAGGATGAACGCGGCGATCACCGCCGCGTCCTCACGTGCCGCGAGCGTGATCAGCTCCTCGAGCTGGTCGAAGAAGAAGAGCAGCCCGCGCGCCTGGCGCAGCACCGCGCGCAGCTCGCGCACCACGGAGCGCGGTTCGCTGCGCAGCAGGCCGACCACGGACTCCTCGTCGCGCTCGAGCAGGGGCGCGAGCGCCGCGGCGAGCGCACCGACCGGGTGGCGGCCGAGGACGACGGCGAGCAGGCTCCAGTGGCGCCCGTCGGCGAGCCCGCCCTCGAGCAGGAGCGGCACCACGCCGGCCCGGCAGATCGACGACTTGCCGACGCCCGAGTCGCCGGCGACCAGCACGAAGCCGGTGGCGCGCAGGCGATCCAGGATGGCGCGCGTCTCGGCGGCGCGACCGAGGAAGTGGGCGCGGTGCTGGGCGTCGAAGGCGGCCAGGCCACGGTAGGGCTCGAGGCCTGCGGTGGCGAGCGAGGTCGGGGCCACCGCGATCTGCTCGAGCGCGTCGCGGACCGCGTCGGCGGTCGCGTGGCGCTCCTCGACTCGCACGCGCAGGCACCTGTCGATCACCTCGGCCAGACGGGCGTCCATGTCCGGTGCGACGGACGACAGCGACGCCACCTCGGTCGACTGCACGATCTGCCCGAGCTGCGTGAGCGGTAGGCTCTCGTGCTCGGCGTGTGGCGGCAGGCCGGTCGCCAGCTCGTAGAGCACGGCGCCCAGGGCATAGATGTCCGCGCTCGGCGTCGCGGGCGCCGCGCGCCAGGTCTCCGGCGCCATGTAGTGCGGCGTGCCCATGACGGTGCCCACGGCGGTCACCGCGAGCCGGCGCGGGCTGGTCGGCGTGCCGTTCGCGAGGTTGGCGGGCAGGAGCGTGGCGCCGGTCGAGATCTCCGACCAGTCGAGCGAGCTGGGCACGATGAGCGCCGGGGCGCGCACCGCCGCCCGCTGTGCGGTCACCGTGTCCATGAGCACGGCCTCCTGCGCCTCCTCGGCCTCCGCTAGGGCCGACAGCACGGCCGGACTCGGGCCCGCCGGCCGCGGCGGTGCGGGCGGGACGATGCGCGTCGCCACGTGCGCCATCTCCGGCTGCAAGCGCGTCGCCGGGATGGCCTCGTCCTTGGCGAGCACCAGGACGGGCGGAGGCGGACCCGCGGAGGCGCCTTCGAGCCCGCCGATGGCGAGCAGCTTGGCCAGGCCGAAGTCGAGGATCTTGACCGGCCCCTCGTCGGTCTGCACGGCGTTGCCCGGCTTGAGATCGCGGTGCAGCACGCCCTGCCGGTGCGCGGCGGCCAGACCGCGCGCGAGATCGACGCCGATCCGCAGCACGTCGCGCCACGGCAGCGGCAGGCGCAGGCTCGACAGCGGCTCGCCGTGCACGTACTCGCTGACGATGAAGGGCCGGCCGGCGACCTCGCCGACCCGGTGCACCGCGACGACGTTGGGGTGCACGAGCCGCGCCGCGGCGCGCGCCTCGGTGAGGAAGCGCGCGCGCGCATCCTCGTTGGGGTCGAGCTCGCCGATGAACTTGATCGCGACCGGCCGATCGAGGAGGAGGTCGCGCGCCAGGAAGACCTGGCCCATGCCGCCCGCGCCCAGCAGGCGCTGCACGCGGTACTCGTCGAACTCCTGGGGCGGCTCCCAGTTGGTGCTCGCGCGCGTCATGCGGTCCAGCGATGGCGCGGCGGTGTCGCGAGGCCACCGTGGTGGACGCTGGCGGAGGTGGCTGAGGGCGCAGAACGCAAGCCTCGTCATCGTAAACGAATCGGGCGCGACGCACCAGACGCGTACATGTCGGCAGGGCAGGTCAAGTGTGCGAGCGCACCATGATCGGCTCGGCGTAGCCGTCGGGATCGCTCAGCCACGGCACCTCGCCGACGTGCTGACCGTGGAAGCGAAAGACCACATCGGCGTCGGCGTCGGCGTCGTGTTGTGGTGGCATGCCGCCCGAGCGCGAGTCCACCGAGATGATCACGGTGACGGCGCTGCCTTGCACCAGCGCCACCTCGCCCACGACGTCGGCGAGGCGAACCGCGTGGGCGACCCGCACCGCGACCGGCTGCACCTTGAGCCGCTCCGACGCCCAGTCGCCCAGGCGCACCTTGTTGACGACGCTCTCGTAGCCGACCCGATCCTGGAACCGCGAGCGCTCCGTCGCGGCGATGGTCGCGTCCGCCGCGGCGACCGCCACGATGGTGCCGTCGGCCTCGATGGCGAGGCCGCGCGCGACGTAGCCGGCCAGCTCGGGGTCGAGCTCGACCGGCGGGAACGACTCCATCCCGGCCACGAGCGCGCTCATGGCGCGGTTGTTCTTCACGACCGGCATGGCGCTAGTCCACCAGCAGGCGCACCGCGCGCGCCGCGGCCAGGGCGGGCGGATGCTCGCGCTGCGGGCCGTCGGGGCGCGTCGCGACGCCGACGCCGACGCCGCTACCCGCGCCCGCGTCCGCGTCCGCGTGCGCGTCGACGCGCTCCAGCCGCAGCGTCTGCCGCCACAGGCCGACGTCGTCAGGGAAGCGCTGGAGCAGCGCGCCGAGCAGCGCTCGGCCACGGCTGGTGTGCGCGAGCGCTCCCAGGCTCTGCGCGGTGGCCGCCGGCCAGATCTCGACGGCCCCTTCGCGCAGGTGCCAGGCCTCGTCGTCGTCCATGCCGGCGATCGACTCGAGCACCTCGCGGCACGACGGACCGGCGGCGTCGCGCAGCTCCCACGCGCGCAGATCGCGCAGGCCCACGATGCTGCGCAGCACCGGGCGCGGCGCCACGCCGATGTGCCGGGCGCGCCAGCGCCAGGCGCGCTCGCTGCCGCAGCCAGTCAGCGACACCAGCGCGGCGACCGGCGCGTCGGCGCGCGCGGCCACGCGCATCGACCAGGCCTGCGGCGAGTCGAGCCCGCGCACCGACGAGCACGCCACGTGCGCGAGCGCGCTGCCGGTGAGTCCGACCTCGCCGCCCAGGATACCCAGCCAGCGCTCGCGCAGCGCCCACGCGCGCGGCGACGCATCGGCGGCGAGCGAGGCCACCACCGCGTCGGGCTCCTGGCGCCACAGCCGCTCGCGCAGCGCCCAGGCGCGCGCGCCTGCGAAGCCGGTCAGCGACAGCGCGACCTCGGCGGGGCACACGTCGGCGAGGCGATCGCGCAGCGCCCACGCCTGATCGTCGATCGGATCGACGTCGGCGAGCGAGCGCGCGATCTCGCGTGGCCGCACCTCGGCAAGCAGCCGGCGCAGCTCCCAGCTCGCCGGATCCGCGAGCCCGCGCATGCCGTAGGCGACGAGCGCCGGCACGAGCTGCGCGAGCTGCAGGCGCAGCTCGTCGATGCCCTCGCCGCACAGGCCGGCGAGCAGGCACGCCGCCACCTCCGGCTCGCTCGCGGCGCGCCGCGCGACCCACGCGACGAAGGCGCGGCGCACGTCGCGCTCGGGCGAGCGCGACACGATCACCGTGTGCTCGAGCGGCGACCGGGGCAACATCGTGAGCACCGGCCGCCGCGCGCGCGCCGCGCCGCCCAGGCGCGCGCGTACCTCGCGCACGATCGTGAGGGTCAGCTCCTCGAGGCCGGTGCCGCTGTTGTCGATCACCAGCCAGCGATCCGGGTCGCGCTGGCTGAGCTCGCGGTAGCCCTGGCGCAGCCGCCGCAACAGCCCGGCGCCCGAGAGCTCCTCGCGCGAGCAGGCCCGGCTCCCGGGCCGCAGGATCTCGTCGGCGCGCCGGCGCGCCTGGGCGATGCGCGGGTCGACGTCGGCGAGCACGGTCAGGTCGGGCACGACGCCCTGCGCCGCGGCCTCGATCACCGGGGTCACGCGCTCCGCGGGCAGCCCGCGGCCCCAGCGCGCCAGCACCTCGCCGCTGTAGAGGAAGCGGTCGGCGATCACCACGTCGGCGCGCGCCGTCGCCGGCACGGTCACCTCCTCGAGCTGCTGCGCCTCGCGCGCGGTGTAGAGCAGGAGCTCGGCGTACGCGCCCAGCGCCAGGTTGCGCGGATCGCGCGCCAGCTCGCGGATCCGCTCGGCCACCTCGGAGCTGAGCCGGCCGCCTGGGCGCACGTGCTCGACGCGCAGCCCGCCGGCGGAGAGCTCGGAGGCCACACAGTCGGAGAGCGTGGTCTTACCCGAGCCGTCGATGCCCTCGAATACCACCAGCATCAGCGTGCATCCTTCACTCCGGCGAGGAACGTGGATAGCGGATCCCAGGCGTGGGAAACGTTGGTTGCGGCGCTGACAGCTCTATACAAGCGCGATGCCACCGGGCTTGGCGTCGTAAGTGGCCGTGGCGGGGCGGTTTCGGGGATTCTGCGGGCTGGGACTTGGGGCCCAGGTGGGGCCTGCGGCGTCGGGTTCGCGGCGTGCGCGTCTCAGTGTGAACGGCGCGGCGGAAGCGGCGCGGAGGTCGTCAAGACAGCCGGCGGGCGATCGCCTCCACGAGCTTGGTCAGCGCCGGCGGGTGCTGGACCAGGAACAGCGAGGGCTCGATGAGCTCGATCTCCATGACCATCGGGCGCTCGGCCTCGTCCTGGGCGAGATCGACGCGCGCGTAGAGCAGGCGATCCTTCCAGGGCGCGAGCACCGCCTCGGCGAGCTCACGCTCGTCGGCGCGGATCGGCTGCGCCTCCGAGACCGCCTCGTCCTGGCCGGTGAAACGCGGCGACTTGCGGATGGAGTGGGTGAGCTCGCCGTCGATCCACACCAGCGAGCGCTCGCCGTAGCTCTCGACCGAGGGCACGTAGGCCTGCACCATGGCGTCGCGCTCGGCGAGCATCTCGTCGAGGCACGCCTGCGCCGCGGCGCGCGCCGCGGGATCGATGCCGAAGCGGCGCGTGCCGAACGAGCCCGCCGACACCGCTGGCTTGATGACGATGTCGGCGAAGCCGCGCAGCGCCAGCTCGACCGCGAGGTCGACCTGGTGGCCGTGGGTGAAGAACGCGGTCGGCACCACCTTGATGCGCCGCGCGGTGAGGTCCTGCAGGTAGCTCTTGTGCGCGTTCCAGCGCACGACGTCGGCCGGGTTCCACATCGGCGCGGCCGCGCCGGCGCGCTCGGCCCACGCGAGGAAGTCGGCCAGGTGGTGGATGTAGTTCCAGGTCGAGCGGATCACGGTCGGGACCGGCTCGTCCCAGTCCTCGCCGGGGGCCTCCCACGCGGTCATGCGCGCGTCGATGCCGCGCGCGGCGAGCGCGGCGAGCAGCGGGGCCTCGTCGACGTCGGGTTCGGGGAGTGTCTGACAGGTCGCGATGCGGAGGCGCATGCGCCGACTCTACCGGACTCGGGCGGGTCGCGACCGGCGGATGCGCTACTTGTAGTCGAAGGTCTTGGAGGCCTTCATGGTGCCCTCGAAGCTCACGCCCTCGGCGCTGCCCTTGATGGGGCCCTCGAGCCTGAACTCGTGCGGGTGGCCGTTCGCCACGTCGATGACCACGGTGCCCTTGAGCGGGATGACCAGCTTCGGGCCCTCGTTCACCGCGAAGGTCATCTCGAGCGCGAAGGTGGCCTTACCGCCCGCGATCCCGGTCAGCGTGATGGCGGCCTCGGAGACGGTGTTCTTGTCGTTCTCCTCCTCCATCAAGGCCTTCATCTCCTCGCCGGAGAGCGTGACCCGCTCGCCGACCGCGAACGCGCGCGAGGACATCAGCTTGCTCATCTTGTCGGGTGTGCCCAGCGACTTCCAGTCGCGCTCGAGCGCGGCGGTCTCGTCGGGGCTGATCTTGCCGCCCTCGCGCTCGGCGATCAGCTTGCTGTCCTTACGCTCGACCACGTAGGTGTGGCCGGCGAGCGGATCGGGCTTGGACTTCTCCTGGCCGTTCATCACCTGCTTCTCGGAGCGCTCCGCGTAGGTGACCTTGATCTTGGTCATGGCGTCGGCGGACGTGGCGAGGACCTCGCCAGTGCTCTTCTCCAGCTTCGACTGCGTCATGACCATCTTCTGGCCCTTGGCGTCGATGTCCATGTTCATCTCCATCGAATCGACGGCGACGACCACGGTGCCGACCTTGGGCGGCTGGTTGGGCAGCTGCAGCTTGTCGCCGGCGACGCCGGGCGTGGGCGCCGGTGCGGGCGCGACCGCGGGCGGCGCGGCCTTGTCATCGGCGGGTGCGGGCGCCGTCTTGTCCGCGGCGGGGGTCGCGGCGTCCTTCTTACAGGCGGGCAGTGCGAGCACGAGCGCCAGCAGGGCCAGGGGCGCCGTGAGATGACCGACGCGAAGAGCTATGCGATTCATGAGGGAAGCCTCCAAAGTTTGGACCCAGGTATATACCCGGATGTGGGTGCCAGGCCACCCAGGCCAGCGTCGGGCGCGAGGGAATCCGCGCGCTTGACGCGCGGCACGGCCATTGCTCCAGGTGCAGGGGTGACTGCGAACGGAACGCAGTCGAAGGAGACGACGATGAATCGGACGAATGGTAAGGGCCGCAAGAACCTGACGACGCTGACCGGCACGATGTTCCTCGCGACCGCCTTGCTCGGTGCGGGTGGCTGCAAGAAGGACGAGGCCGCGGCCGGCGGCAGCGCCAAGGCGGGCGAGGCGCCGCGGGCGGGCGAGGCGCCCAAGGGCGGCGGCAAGGATCTCGGCAAGCCCGAGTTCAAGAAGCTCGAGAAGCTGGGCCTGCAGCTCGAGGTGCCGGCCAGCGCGGAATTCATGGACACCAGCGCCGACGCGCCCGCCGGCCAGTACTTCACCGGCAACAACGAGTGCAGCGTGCGCGTGAACCAGACCACCGAGATGTACACGAACGACTTCGACAGGGCGAAGGCGGAGATCGAGAAGGACTCGATGAACAAGTTCGCCTCGTGGACCAAGGCCGAGAAGACCGAGGACGGCTGGAAGCTCGAGTGGGTCGCCGAGAGCACGATGGAGCCGGGCAAGAAGCTCTACGGCGTGCAGCACCGCCGCAAGTTCGCCGACAAGCAGGTCGAGTGCTGGGAGAAGGCGCCCTCGGCGGAGTACGCCGGCTGCACCGTCAGGGCCTGCGAGAGCCTGAAGCCGCTTTAGGCGCTCGTCGCGGGCTACGTGGGCGGCTCGAGCGCGTCGCGCGGCAGCTCGGCGGGCGTCGCGCGGAGCTGCTCGATCTTCCACTCGGGCAGCGCGCGGTAGGTCGCCAGCGCGCCGTCGTCGAGCACGCCGCGCACCAGGCGGCCGTGCGTGCGCGTGCGCAGCCCGATCGGCGAGGCGTCGTCGTCGGGATCCGCGCCCGCGTCCAGCACGAAGCCGACCCGACGCAGCGGCGCGTCCTCGGCATCACCGTCGAGCCGCGTTGCCGCCTCGACGCGCAACTCGCCGCCCGAGATCCACACGCGCGAGCCCTGATCGTGACGCGCGTGCGAGTTGTCGGCGCAGATCATCTGGAAGCGACCCAGCCGGCCCACCGAGGGCGAGTCGCCGCTCGGCGTGTGCCCGACCACCGCGCGCGTGATCCCGGCGCGCGCGAGCGCCGCGATCACGGGCGGCCCGGGCAGGCGCAGGTTGTTGTGATCGTCGACGCTGCGGCCGTACACGACGCTGCCCGGGTTGTGGCGCGAGCCCGGCGCCGGCGCCTGGTAGGCGATGAGCGGCTGCCACGCGGGCGTGCTGCCGGCCAGGCGGCCCGCCGCAAAGGCGTCCATCTGCTCGCGGTACCAGGCGTTCAGCTCGACGACCCAGGCGTCGACGTCGACGTCGAGCGGCGCGCCCGGCTCGCTCGCGTCGGGACGTGTCGGTCGGCCCGGCACCGCGCCCAGGCTGGCCTCGGAGAGCCCGCCGTGCACGAACAGCGTGTCGCCGTGGCGGAACGCGAGCTGGCCCGCGGCCAGGTAGGCGCGTAGCGGCCCGCCGCGCGCGAGATCCTCGAGGTAGCTGTCCGCGACCTCGTCCTCGCGCACGTCCCCGACGACCGCGCCGCGCTCCTCGGCGAGCTCGCGGCGCCGGAAGTCGAACGCGGCGGGGGCACCCATGGTGTGCTGGAAGATCCAGCGCAGCAGCGCCGGGCGTGGCCCGCCGCGGACGTCGTCGGGTGTGCGCGTGGGCGGCTCGCCGCCGAGCTCGCGCGGCAGGCGCAGCTTGTTGATGTCGCGGTTGCCGGCGAGCAGCACGACCTGGCCGGGCTGGCGCTGCTTGGCCTCGAGCAGCGTGTGCACGATGCGCCGGCCGTGCGGCCCGCGATCGATGGCGTCGCCGCCGAAGACGAAGACGGCGCCCTCGGCCACGTGCAGCCGGCCGTCGTCGCCCAGGCGCACGGCCGGGTTCGCGCGCGCGAAGCTGGCCAGCTTCTCCCACATGCCCTCGACGTCGGTGAGGTAGGCGATCACGAGGAGCTCATGACTCACAGGCGTCGCGCCTGCCACGACAGCGCGTCGGACGACACGATCGCGAAGTCGACCACGCGCCGGTCGAGGTTCAGGTAGACGACCGCGCGCGTCACGGTGGTGACAGCCTGCTTCTCCGAGTCTTCAGGAGCCAGCAGCGGATCGCGCACGACGATCGTGAGATCGGCCTCGAGCACGACCGTCGCGGGCGAGCCGGCCAGGATCTTGGCCAGGCGCCACTCGCCGCTGACCGTCACCACGCGCTCGCGGCCGCCGCCGATGACGTGGTTGCGCTGCGCCGCGTCCCATTTCGCGCCCTCGCTGACCGGCGCGTCGGGCAGGTGCGGCACCGCCGCGGACAGGATCGGCCACAACTCGAGCGCGCGCGTCCGCAGCGTGGCGGGCACGCGGCTCGGCGCCTCCGGCCCCGCCGCGGCGGTGATCACGCCGATCGGGCTCATGCGCCAGCGGAAGACCACACCCTCGAGCCCGTCGAGCGGGCCGGACAGCGCGCCGACCTCGACCTTGGTCAGCGTGAGCGCGGCCAGCAACTCGCCGCGCTCGGCCTCGCGCACCACCAGCGTCGCGACGCCGCGGCCGGTGCTGCCGCCCGCGGTGACCTCGATCTGGTAGCGCGCGTCGCCGCGGCCGAGCGTGAGCCGGGGCGACCCGCTCGGCGCGGTCGGCGCGGCCTGGCTGGAGCCGCCGCACCCGAGCGCGGGCACGAGGAGCGCGGGCACGAGGAGCGCGAGCGTCGCGAGCGCCGCGAGCGCCGCCGCCATGCGTGGCCACCAGCTTCGGGCGCGCATGCTCAGCCCCGCCGCGCCACGCCACGCACCGTGTGCT
>JBKJOI010000044.1:0-4479 GCA_046595695.1 Haliangiales bacterium
CCGCGGGCGCGGGTCGTCCCGCTGTCGGCCACGCAGCACCTCTTGAAGGCGACCGTGTCGGAGGAGTTCGTGCGCGACCTCGAGGAGGTGCGCGCGGCGCTCAGCCACAAGCTCCCCTGTGGCGGTTTGGAGGCCGTCCTGCACGAATGTCTACGGGTGACGCTGGCCGCGTGTCACAAGCGGCGCCGCGGCGCCGGTGGCGTGCGGTCAGCCAAGGCGAACGTCGGTCTCGTTGTGCCGGCGCCGGCAGTGAACGACCACCTCGACCGCGCGGCCGACGTCGAGCCGCCCCCTAACAGCCGCTACATTCCCGCGGCCGTACGCGACGAAGTCTGGCGGCGCGACGGAGGTCGCTGCGTCTGCGTCGGTTGCGAAGGCCACATGTGCGGCTCGCGCTACCAGATCGAAGTGCACCACCTGCAGGCGCTTGCGCGCGGCGGCGAGGCCACCATCGCCGGGCTCGGGCTCCGGTGCAGGGTCCATAATTGCCACGAGGCCGAGCGTGACTTCGGCCGCGCGCACGTCGAGCGCGCGATCGGCAGGGCCCGCGAGCAAGGTCGTACCGATCCGCGGCAGGCCCGCCTCTTCTGAGTACCGGGTCTCCCGATCGAGCTACCTCGAGCGCCGCGGTCCGAACCGGTCACCTTCACTGCGGCGAGGTACTAGCGAGGCTTCATGCCGACCGCCGCGAACAGCAGCGCTGGGTCGTAGACCAGCCCGCGGCACACCACCACTTTAGCGTTCGATCGGCCCGAGGGCCGTGGGCGTCTTGCGCGTCTCGCCGTGCATGTCGGCGGGGCTGTCGGAGAGCACCTGGCCGGCCTGGATCCAGGGCGCGCCGGAGTCGGGCGCGAAGCCAGTGAGCAGGTGCTGCAGGCTGGTCGGGAAGCCGGCGAACCAGGCGGCGTCGAGCGGGACCGAGCGCAGCTCGTCGGCGCCGGGCACGCGACCCTCGAGGCGCCCGCTCACGTAGGCGTTGCGCGTGTAGACGTTGGCGAGCACGGTGTCGTCGACCTCCATGAGCAGCGCATTGGCGTTGCCGGCGACGCTGCCGCCCAGGGTGACGCCGAGCAGCACGTTCTGCGCGAAGACGTTCTCGGTGGAGTGCGCGACGAACTGCACCGCGTGGCGGTTGTTGGTCGAGATGAACAGGTTGTGCAGCACCCGGTTGTTGCGCGAGCCCAGGTCGGGGTTGGTGGTCTCCTGCCAGAAGCTGGCCCCGTGCTGGGCGTAGAAGGCGATCACGTTGTTGCGCACCAGGCTGTTGCGCACCGAGGTGAAGTTGGGTCCCTGCGCCAGCCCGTCGTGGAAGAAGTTGCGCTCGACCAGGGCGAAGTCGGTGGCGCCGCGGCCGCCGGTCGGGTGGGTGCCGGCGATCGCCTCGCACTCGGCGTCCTCGAAGGCGATGCCGTCCTCGGCGCACGTGAAGTACGGGTCGGCGTTGATCTGGAAATCGGCCGATGCGTTGCCGTAGAGCTCGTTGCCGCGGACGATCAGCCAGTCGCTGCCGTTCGACAGGTAGATGCCGTGGCCGTCGGCGGCGCCGGCGCCGTTCGCGGTCACACCCTCGATCACGTACCAGTCCGATTGGCCCGAGAAGAACGGGTCCGCCGCCTGATCGTGGCCGTGCGAGCTCAGGATCGCGACGCCCACCTGGTGCTGATCGGCGGGGAAGCCCGCGCCCACCGCGCGCACGCCGTAGCGCCCGCCGACGAGCTCGAGGCCGTCGAACGCGACGTAGTTGGTGGCCTCGAGGTTGAAGCAGGCGCGCCGGCCGGTGTCGCAGCAGTCGAGCCGCACGCCCAGGCTGCCGTCGCCGTTGCGCTCGCCCGCGAAGACCACGGGCGCGTCGTAGGTGCCGCTGTGGCTGTCGTCGAGGTCGATGCACGCGTCGTAGGTGCCGCTCGCCAGCTCCACGCGCGTGCCCGGCTCGAGCAGCGCGACCGCGCCGGCGAGCGTGGTCGGCGAGGCCGCCGAGGCGCCGTTGCCGCCGCCGTTCGGGCTGACGAAGACGAGCCTGGCGGGTTGCCAGTCGGGATCGGTGTAGTAACGGTTGAAGCGCTCGGTGGTGCCGAAGAAGTCGCCGCCGCGTTCGACCGCCGCGCCGGCGCCGACCCCGGTCGGCACGCTGGCGTCGGGCCCGGCCGGCGTGCCGCCGTCGTCGTCGTCGTCGTCGTCGCCCACGCTGCCACCGTCGCTGCCGAGGCCGCCGAAGCCGCCGATGTCACCGGTGCAGCCCGCGCCCAGAAGGACTGCCGCAAGGATCAGAGATGCAGGTCGCCGTGCCGTCATGGATGTTCCCCCAGGAGACGCAGGACCCCAGCACTCCCCGAACACGATCGCCCAGAAATTGGTTTGACGTCAATCGCACGATCAACTGTGAGTTCGAGCACATCGGGCAGATCAGGCAGATCGGGCGTCGTGTAGGCTCACGTGCGCGCCATGACCACGCCCCCGGTCAGGAGCACGCTGGCGCCATGCGCGTAGCGGCGGTGCGGAGCCTCGCGCGGCGCGCGGCCGCCACCGTGGCCGCGCTGGTGTGCCTGCTGATCGCCGCGCGCGCCCTGCCCGCGGCCGAGCCGCTCGGCTGCTACCTGGTCGGCGTGGTCGTCGACGAGCTGGGCCGGCCGGTCGCGGGCGCGTCGGTGAGCCTGGTCATGACCGACGGCGCGCCGTTCAAGAAGCACGTCGAGACCGACGCCGAGGGCCGCTTCGTGATCGACCAGGTGCCCGAGGGCATCGCGACGCTGGTGATCATCGCGCGCGACGCGGTCAGGGTCACCCGCGACCTGCGCTCGACCAGCGGCACGGTGGTCCGCGTGGCCGCGCGCATCGGCGGCGATCGACGCACGCTCGAGATCGAGACCAGCGAGGAGGTCTGCGTGAGCGATTTCGGCGGGCGCGTGCTCCGGCGCGCCGATCGCGGGCCGGCCGTGGGCGTGGTCGTGATCGCCAGCGCCGACGGCTTCGCCGAGCTGCGCGCGCGCACCGACGAGCGCGGCGAGTACCGGCTCACCGGCGCGCCGTGCGGCGCGTACGAGGTCTGGCTCGATCGCGAGCCGGCCCAGCGCGGCCACGTCTGGGTGAGCCCGGTCGGCCACCCGAAGGTGAGCGACGAGCTGCTGTTCGGTCCGGGCCCGCCGGACCGCCGGACCTCGCCGCTGCCGAGCGACGGACGGCGCACCCGCTGGCTGGGCGCGCTCGACACTTCCTTCACCTTCGTCAGCAGCGACACCGGCATCGCGGGCAAGCCCTTCGACATGCCCGAGGTCGTGCTCTGGCAGCTCGGCGCGAGCGCGCACCTGGGCTGCCGCTTCGACCTGAGCAGCACGGTCACGCTCCTGCCCAAGGAGCCGAGCCTGGTCGACGCGCCGCTCTTCCAGGCGGCCGACCTGCGCCTGCGCACGCGCTTCGGCCGCCGCTCGTCGGTGACGGCGATCGGCGCGCTGGGCACCACGATCGGCGCGCCCGGCAGCTGGCGCGGCGGCGAGCTGAGCGTCGAGACGATCGCGCCGATGGGCCGCCACCTGAGCGCGGGTGGGGCGCTGGGTGGACGCGCCGACGCGTTCTCGCTCGACGGCGTCGACGACGCGCCGTGGTTGGCCGAGGTGGTCGCGCGCGGCGAGCTGGTCTCCGGTTTCGAGGACCCCGACGGCGACGAGGGCCTGCACTTGTGGCTGGGCGTCGAGCTGGGCGTGCCGGTGGCCGCCGGCGGCGAGCTGCCCGGCGACGTGGCGTTCGAGGACAGCTCGCGCGCGAGCGTTGGGCTCGGCTTCGATCTGCAGCTGGGCCCGTGGACCGTCCTGCTCAGCTACCGCGTCCTGGATCGCGGCGACGCCGAGGCCCCGGGGACGCTCCTGCCGGTGGTGCAGGGCGGCTTCTCGCAGAGTCAGTTCATGTTCGGCGTGCGCAGGTCGCTGGCGGGCAAGCGCTGAGCGAAGCAGGTCTGCGCGGCGCCTGTCGACCGCGTGGCAGACCGTCTGTCAGCTCCTCTCCGCACGGGGCGGCCGCATTGACCATCTCGCCGGCGCGGCGCTACGTTGGCGGGACTTGGCTTGGGGAGGTCGCGAATGAAGAGCATGGCTTCGACTCGGAGTGCCTTTGGCTGGATCCTGGCGCTCAGCCTGGTGGCGACGGCGGCGTGCGGTGCCGACAGTCGTGACGACGACGACGACGACACCGGTGGCACCATCGACGCCGGCACCGGCGGACAGCCCGACGCCTTCACCGGCCCGCAGGGCGCGGTGAGCGGCACGGTCTGGATGCCCTCGAACGCGCCGGGCATGGTGCCCGCGGGCCATGAGATCCCGGTCTCGGAGGCGCTGATCTACGTGTCGTCAGGCGTGCTGCCGGCCATCCCGCAGGAGGTCTACTGCGACCAGTGCACCGACCCGCAGGGCTACTTCACCAAGAGCGACGCCAAGGGCAACTTCACGCTCAGCGCGGCGCCCGGCACCTACCAGATGGCCATCCAGAAGG
>JBKJOI010000204.1:0-3591 GCA_046595695.1 Haliangiales bacterium
GGATTCTCGGGAACGATGAATGCCGGGGACGTCGGCCTGACCAGCGCGGGAGGGCGCGACGTCTTCGTGATCGGGCGCGTCCTACCCTGAGTTCCCCGAGGTCGCCGCGCTGGGATAAAATGTTCCCGCGCCCATGGCCGACCCTGCCGCTCCCGACGACAACCCGCTGACTCGACTCCTGCGAGGGCGCGCGAAGGCGGCGCCCGGGCAGGTGGCCGTACACCTGTCGGCGCGCGACGGCGCCAGCCTGCACGACAAGATGCGGCAGGCGTACTGGTGGATCACCAACAACGCGGTGATCTGCCCGTACTACGACATCGAGTTCGGCGCGCGCTCGTCGGTGAAGAACGCGGCAGGCGACCAGCTGCAGCTGCACGACTCGATGAGCTACTCGAGCTACGTGCTCATCCCCATGCTGACGCTGTTCTCGTGCCGGCGCGCGCTGCTCGTCGGCGGCCCCGGGCGCGGCAAGACCACCAGCGCGATCCTGATGGCGCTCATCTCGGGCATGAGCCGCGACGAGGTCAGGCGCACGATCCAGCGCGGTCACCCGCAGCTCACGATCTCCGACCTGCTCGGCTCGCCCCTGCCCTCCGACCTCATGAAGGCCGAGGAGCTCTCGGAGATCAAGGTCGGCTGGCGCAAGTGGATCAGCCAGCGCGTCAAGATCATCGACGAGTACAACCGCATCCCCACCAAGACGCAGTCGGCGCTGCTCTCGCTCATGGCCGAGGGCTACGCGGAGATGTTCGATCAGTACGTGTACGCGGGCCGCTCGAGCTGGTTCCTGACCGCCAACGACGACGCCGGCGGCGGCACGTTCCAGGTGATCGAGGCGCTGCGCGACCGCATCGACGTGGTCGTGCGCGCGGTGCCGTTCAACTCCGGCTTCCTGAGCACGCTGCTGCGCCGCCTCGAGGCCGACCGCCAGCCCGAGGAGATGGTCCCGACCGAGATCATCTTCTCCTACGAGGAGCTCGCGACCATCTACGAGGCCATCCTGCGCGTCGAGATCCCCGCGCCGGTCATGGACCGGATCGCGTACTTCCTGGGCCAGCTCGACTTCTGCCGGCTGGCCTCGCCGGTCTTCGAGTTCAAGAGCAAGGACACCCTCAAGCTCACCGACGAGCCGGCGAGCTTGAGGGTGAGCGCGGTCTGCAACGAGCAGTGCCCGCTCGACAAGAAGGTCCACCTCTGCACGCAGACCGAGAACGGCGTCTCGGTGCGCACCTACCAGACGGCGCTGCACTTCGCCAAGGCCATGGCGTACTTCCGCGGCCACGCGCAGGTCGAGCTCGAGGACGCGCGCCAGATCCTGCCCTGGGTGCTGCACGACAAGCTGGTGCCCAACGCGCGCAGCCCGTACTTCGAGGCCAAGGAGCGGCGCGTGCTGCTGCGCGATCGCGTGGCGTGGATCCGCGCCATGTTCGACGTCGGCATGGAGCAGTTCGTCGCCCACGAGCCGCTGCGCAAGAAGGTGCGCGCGCTGCAGGCCGAGCTCGACCGCGGCCTGCAGGGCGTGGATCTCAAGGTGACCAGCAAGCGCATCGGCGTGGTCACCTCGCTCATCGACTCGATGATGGGCAAGACCGAGCTGTCCGGGCCGGTCTACGAGGACCTCATCCACCTGAAATCGATGTACAGCCGCTACCAGAACTACGCGCAGTGGTTGAAGGAGCAGACCGGCGCGTGAGCACGGGCGCCCCGGACGACTGGCTCGCCGAGCTGGAGGAGCGCGCCCGCGCGCGCTTCGTCCACTGGGACGGCGCGCTGTGGCGGCGCATCGTCTCGGGCCCCGCGCACCAACTGGGCGCCGCGTTCGGCGCCGCCGGGGCCGGCGCCGCGGCCGAGCAGGCGCTGCGCACGTACCTGGAGCTCGCCTGCGAGGGCGTCGGCCTCGGCTACCTGTACCCGCTCGAGGTCGGGCGCGAGAGCTTCTTCTCGCTGGCGTTCTGGACGCTGCTGCCGCGTGACCTGCCGCGCCTGCCGCCGGCGCGCTGGGGCGAGGCGCTGGCGCAGTGCTGGAACCTGGGCGAGAACCTCGAGACCTCGGCGCCGTGGCTGCGCCGGCTGTTCGCCCGGCGCGTGCGAGCGCTCGCCGCGCTAGAGGGCCTCGAGGCCATGGTCGCCGACGTCTCGCGCCAGGTGCTCGAGCCGCCGTCCGTGCAACTCGGCGGCGTGGTCCGCCAGGAGTGGCTCGTGCTCGCCGACGAGGATCGCCGCTTCCTTCCCGGCGCGATGCACTTCCTGGCGCCGCTGGTGCTGTGCGTGCACGACCGCCTGCGCACCGGCGGCGGCGGGCGCGACGCCGCCGCGATCGCGGTCTGGCTCGGCGACGCGCCGCTCGTGCTCGGCCCGATGCGCTGCGACGAGCAGCCCAGTGTCGACGCGCGCCTGCCGCACGCGGCGCAGACGATCGTGAGCGCCGATCCGCGCGTCACCGAGCCGTACGCGGCCTGCGGCAACGCGTGGCGCTGCGCGCTGACGCAGCTCACCTCGCAGTTCCTGGTCACCGTGCTGCCCGGCGACGCGCCGTGAAGAAGAAGTCCCCGCACGACGCGGCCGGGCCACTCACGCCGCTCTTGGCGCCGTACGCGCAGGCCGAGATCGACGCCGCCTGGCGCGAGGCGCTCGCGCTCTGGGACGTCGCCGTCACGCTCAGCCCGCCCGAACCGTTCGCGAAGACCAAGGGCTCGCACTGGCCGGGCGGCGAGCCGCTCGCGTACATCGACCTCGGCACGCGGCAGGTCGTGGTGAACCTGCCGATGCTCATCGAGGTCGGCGCGCGCGACTCGCTCGCCGCGGTGCTCGCGCACGAGATCGGCCACCACGTGCGCTTCCCGCACACGCTCGGCCTGGCCGCGCAGCTCGAGCTCATCGAGCGGCGCCTGATGCCTTTCCTCGGCGCCTCGCTGACCAACCTGTTCTTCGATCTGCAGGTGAACGAGGTCGTGGGCCGCACCCACGCCGCGGAGCTGTGCGCGGTCTACCGCGGCTTCGCGGCGCGTGATCCGCAGGTGAGCCCGGTGTTCTGGTTCTACCTGGCGGTCTACGAGGAGTTCTGGGGCCTCGAGCCGGGCGAGCTCGGCACCGCCGCGCAGGCCGCCGAGATCGAAGCCCGCTTCCACGGCGCGCGCGCCGAGGCGCGCCTGTTCGCGCAGACCTTCTGGTCGCTGCCCGACGTCTTCCTGCAGTTCGTCTACTTCTGCAGCCGCTTCCTGCGCTACGTCGGCGATCCGACCAAGGAGCAGCGCAGCGCCATCCCCATGGGCGGCGACGTGATGATGCCCGACCTCGACGACTGGGACGGCGCGCTGCAGGGCAGCCCGGGCGCGGAAGACGCGCTCGCCGAGGCGCGCGAGCGCGGCTGGCTCGACGAGGGCAGCGCCACGAAGCCGGGCGACGCGGGCTCCGACGACGACGCCGCGAAGGAGGTCTTCCGCCGCCTCTCCAGCATGCCCGGGCACGCGCAAGCCAAGTTCCGTCAGGCGCTGGTCGAGCGGCAGTACCGCCGCCTGGTCGACCGCCACCTGATCGAGATCCCAGGCACCTTGCCGCCGCCCGACCCCATGCTGCCGACCACGCTCGAGG
>JBKJOI010000288.1:0-7278 GCA_046595695.1 Haliangiales bacterium
ATCGGGGCGAGCTCCTTGAGCCCGGCCTTGGCGGGCTCGCGCGTCGCGAACACCAGCGAGATGATGTAGTCCTTGAGCTTGTCGTCGACGTAGATCTCGGGGATCACCTTGCGGGCCGCGAGGATCTGCTCGGGCGTCACCTTCGGGGACACCGTGGCGGGGGTGGCGGCGGTCTGCCGGTCCATGATGGCGCGCTCTTCTTCGCGGGTGGGATAGCCCACCTTGACCATCAGCATGAAGCGGTCGATCTGCGCCTCGGGGAGGGGGTAGGTGCCCTCCTGCTCGACGGGGTTTTGCGTCGCCATGACGATGAAGGGGTCGGGGAGCTTGAAGGTCTGGTCGCCGAGGGTGACCTGGCCCTCCTGCATGGCTTCGAGGAGGGCGCTCTGCACCTTGGCGGGCGCGCGGTTGATCTCGTCGGCGAGCACCAGGTTGGCGAAGATGGGGCCCTTCTTGGCGGTGAACTGCGCCGTCTGCATGTTGTAGATGGTGGTGCCAACGATGTCTGCCGGCAGCAGATCGGGCGTGAACTGGATGCGCTGGAAGCGCGCGCGCAGCGTGTCGGAGAGCGTCTTGATGGTCAGGGTCTTGGCGAGGCCGGGGACGCCCTCGAGCAGCACGTGGCCACCGACGAGCAGACCGATGAGCATGCGCTCGACCATGTACTTCTGGCCGATGATGACCTTGCCGACCTCGGCCACGATCTGATCGACGAACCCGCTCTCCTGAGCGACCAGCTCGTTGACCGCTTTCACATCGAACGCTGCTTGCATGGTTGGGTCTACCCTCGGCCTCGTCGTAACACGGCGTCTCGACTCGCTACAACCCGCGCCGACGGTCCGGGCATTCCCGCCGGATCGTCGTCCTTGACTTGGGCGGCATGTGCGGCTAAGTCCTTGTAACGATGAGCACCAAGGACACCAAGGAACATGACCCCTCGCTCGACGTTCGCGCCATCGAGCGCGCCCTCAAGCGAGGCCAGATGACGCGCAAGGAGCACGAGAAGCTCACCAAGGGGCTTCCCGACGTCAAGGCCAAGTCCATGTCGATGGCCGACGCGTCGCCCGCCCCGGGCGGCAACGGCGACGACTAGCCCCGGCGCTCGGCAGACCTGACCATGTCCGCCCGAGAGCCCACGCAGTCCCTACCCGAGATCGACTTCGCCACCTTCGTCCTCTCGCTGGCCTCGAACGCGCTCGTCCACCTCGGCGAGCTGCCCGAGCCCAGCGAAGGCGGCGAAGAGCCCGCGTCCGGCATCGTCTTCGAGCGCAACCTGCCGCTCGCCCGTCAGACCATCGAGATCCTCGCGATGCTCGAGCAAAAGACGCGCGGCAACCTCGACGACGCCGAGCTGCAGCTCCTGCAGAGCGTCCTCTACGACCTGCGCATGAAGTTCGTCGACGCAACGCGCGCGCCGGCCGCTGCCAAGAAGAAGTAGCTCGGTAGCGTTCGCCGCTCAGGCGTCCGGAACGCTCGGCAAGTCGCCCTCGAAGTCACAGGACGCGATCGCCCTGGTTCCGTAGGTCCAGAGTCGCTCGAGCAGTCGACTCACGGCCGTGACGTACGCATGGCGGTCGATTGAGTCCGTAGGAAGCACGTCCAGGTAATACCGATAGTGCAGGAAGCCGCCTGGCCCACCCCTCAGGGCAAGATCAAAGTCCTCGTTGCGACGGACATCGACGCTCATGGTGTCCGAGTCGAAGGAATCGAAGCAGCCGACTCTGGCGCCCGCGGCGGCCACCTGGACGAGCCATGCTCGGTCACGCTCGACATCAACGTAGATCTTGCAGTACCAGTCGTCGCTGGTCATCGCCGCCGCTCCCACGTCATCTTCATCTGCTGCGTTCACTACGCGACGCGCTCCACGAAGCGCGCGACGATGGTCTTCACGCCGTGGCCGGGGAAGCGGACGGTGAGCTTGCGGTCCGGACCGCGGCCCGAGCCGTCCTCGATCTGACCGACGCCGAAGATTCGGTGGCGCACGCGCGCGCCGCGCGGGAAGACCGGGTCGTCGTCACCGGTGTCGTCGACGTAGTAGGTCGGCTCGTCGTCGCTGCCCGCGCGCTGGTCGTGGTCGTCGCTCGCTTCGCTGGTGCGCCGGACGGATCCGCCGCCGCCGCCGCGGCCGCCGCCGCCGCGGCCGCTCCAGCCCAGGCCGGGACGCCGGACCGGGGGCGCCGCGCGTGGCCGGGCGCGCACCGCCACGCAATCGGCCGGCAGCTCGCCCAGGAAGCGGCTGGGCGGGTTGGCGCGGATGCCGTCGTAGCTACGGCGGGTCTTGGCGTAGGTGAGCACCACGCGCTCCATGGCGCGTGTGAAGGCCACGTAGGCCAGGCGGCGTTCCTCCTCGACCTCGCCGTCCAGATCGCCGTCGCGCAGCGAAGGAAACATGCCCTCCTCCAGGCCGCAGACGAACACCACCGGGAATTCCAGGCCTTTGGCGGCGTGGATGGTCATCATCGTGACCGATTCGCCGCGCCCGTCCTCGGCGTCGGCGCTGGCGGTCAGGGCGATGCGCTCGTTGAACCCGGTCAGCGTGCCCTCGGGACCGGCCTCGGCGTCGTAGGCGGCGGCCGCGGCCACCAGCTCGCCCAGGTTGCGCAGGCGGTCGGGACCGTCGACCTTGTCCTCGATCTCGAGGCGGGTCGCGTAGTCACTGCGCTCGATCACCTGCGATACGATCACGGCCACCGGCGAGCCCGAGGTCATGACCGCGCGCAGGCCCTCGATGAGCTCGAGGAAGCCCTCGAGCTTGCGCTTGGCGGCCGCGCCCAGGCCCACCTGCGGGATTCCCAGCGCGCTCCGCGCGGCGTCGAGCATGGTCGCGCCGGTCTCACGCGCGTGCGCGCGCACGCGGTCGATGGTGGTGTCGCCGATGCCGCGCGTCGGCACGTTGACGACGCGCTCGAAGGCGCTGTCGGCCTGCGGGTTCATGAGCAGGCGCAGGTACTCGGTGATGTCCTTGACCTCGCGGCGCTGGAAGAACGACACGCCGCCGACGATCTTGTAAGGGATGCGGCGCGCCCGCAGCGCTTCTTCGAGCGCGCGCGACTGCGCGTGCGTCCGGTACAGGATCGCGACGTCGCCGTAGCCGCGGCCTTCCTGGCCGCGCAGCCCGTTCACGGCGTTCGCGACGAAGTCGCCCTCGGCGCGCTCGTCGAGGCACTCCTCGAGCAGGATCGGATCGCCGCCCTCGCGCTCGGTCCACAGCGCCTTCACGTGGCGGTCGACGTTGCGCGCGATGACCGCGTTGGCCGCGGCGAGGATCACGGCGGTCGATCGGTAGTTGCGCTCGAGCTTGACCACACGCGCGTCGGGGTAGTCGCGATCGAAGTCGAGCAGGTTGCGCGGCTCGGCGCCGCGCCACGCGTAGATCGACTGATCGTCGTCGCCGACGACGCACAGGTTGCGCGCGACCTTCGAGAAGTGGCGCACCAGCGCGTACTGCACCTTGTTGGTGTCCTGGAACTCGTCGACGAGCACGTGCTGGAAGCGCGCCGCCAGCCGCGGCCCCAGCTCGGCGTCGGCGAACAGGTCGAGCACCTTGAGCAGCAGATCGTTGAAGTCGACCGCGTTCTCGCGCTGCAGCCGCTCGGCGTAGGTCGGGTACACGCGGCGCACCACGTCGTCGACGTAGTCGCGCTGCTGCGACTCGCCGGGCTCCAGGCCCGCGTTCTTTGCCTTGTCGATGCGCGACATGACCGCGCGCGGCGTTATGCGCTCGGAGACGTTCATCTCCTTGAGCAGGCCGGTGACCAGGCGCTTCTGATCGTCGTCGTCGAAGATGGTGAAGTCGCGCGTGAGCTTGACGCGATCGGCGTACAGCCGCAGCAGGCGCGCGCAGGTTGCGTGGAAGGTGCCTATCCACATGCCGCTCGCGCCCGCGCCGAGCAGGTGACCGAGCCGCTCGCGCATCTCGCCGGCGGCCTTGTTGGTGAACGTGACGGCCAGGATGTCGCGCGCGTGCACGCCCTCGGTGACCAGGCGGCCGATGCGGTGCGTGAGCACGCGCGTCTTCCCCGTGCCCGCGCCCGCAAGGATCATGAGCGGGCCTTCGCCGTGGACGACCGCAGCACACTGCTCGGGGTTCAATTTGGCCAGGAAATCGGTCACGCCAGCGATCCTGCCGCGTCTATAGCGCACGGCGGATGCGGACGCTACGCCGAAGCTGCCCGCGACGACGCGGGCAACGGGATGCGGCGGCGGATGCGCTACGACGACGCGGGATCGACGCCGTGCTTCGCGAGCAACGCCTTCAAGCGATCGCGTTCGGCGACCGCCTCGAGGAGACGACGCCGCATCTCCTCGTTGTTCTTCTTCAGGCGCTCGATCTCGACCCAGTCCTGCTGCCGCTTCGGATCGATGCGCGCGGCCAGCGCCTTCACGAAGTCCGCCTGGCTGGCGTGCTCGAGCGGCCCGGCCTTGTAGCGGTTGGCGTCCGGCTTCTCGAGCAGGCGCTCGTACGCGAGCACGAGCAGCGCCTTCGCCACGGCGGCCTCGGGCGCGCCCATGGCCTGCGCGACGTCGACGGGGGCGAACGGTTCGTTGCCGGGCGCTCGCCGCGACAGCTCGTCCCACAGCGCCTGCTTCTCGATCTTGGCCGTCGACTCGTCGACGTCGCGCCGGGAACCGCCGCCGGCGCCGGAACGCTTCATGCTCACGTCGTTTCCTCCATCAGACGAGCGACGGGCAATCGTAGCGAGTCCGCGCGTCGCGCGGAAGGCCCACAAAAAGAAACCGCCGGACGGTTGGAGCCGCCCGGCGGAATTGGATCGCAGAGGAGGGGCCGAGGCCCTTCAGGAGCTGGAGGCTAGAACTCGAGACGCAGGCCGAAGCGCGCCGTGATCGGGCTGAGTCGGCTCGACGTGTTGGCGAAGTTCAGCTTGCGACGCGCGAGGCTCGAGGTCTCGACGCCACCGGCGGCCTGGCGCTTGAGGTACGGAAGGTCTTCCGCACCGCCGCCGACGATCGGGTTCACGCGGTCCTGAGTGTACTCCTCGTCGACCGACACCTCCGTCTGGGTGTCGAAGATGTTGTAGATGTCGAAGTAGATCGCCAGCTTCATGTTGTTGCCGACCGGGCGCGCGTACTGGAGCCGCAGGTCAGCCTGGGTGATGAAGTCCGAGCGGCCGAAGTCACCGCGCGGCAGCACGAAGGCCTCGCGCGGGCCGTAGACCGCGTGACGACCGAGGGTGTCGATCGGCGTGCCCGACTGGGCGCGCAGACGAACACCGGTGACGATCTCACCCGCTTCCTTCAGGTCGAAGGTGTAGTAACCATCGAGCTTGAAGTTGTGCGGACGATCGGCCGGAAGGCGGCCGTCGCGGTTCGATAGCAGCTCGATCAGATCGTACTGCGAGGTGATGTTCGGGTCGAGCTGACCGTTGTCAGGCGCGAACAGACCCGGGTAGTTACCCTCGAGCACCGAGTAGGTGTACGAGGCCTGCAGGAAGAACTGGTTCGAGAAGCGCTTGAACGCGATCAGGGTCACCGCGTTGTAGTCACGGCGCGGGCTGTCGAACTCCTTGACCTTCTCGAACATGTCGATGCGCTTCTGCACCGCCTCGCGCTTGGGGTCAGTCATGGCGAGCGAGTCACGCTGGCCCTCGAGCTCGCTGGTGTCGACGTCGGTGCCGGGGTTCGCGATGACGTAGGTGTTGGCGCCGTCGGTCGAGAGGTCCTCGATCACGCGGCCCATCGAGCGGTTCTGGTAGGAGAGACCAACGCGCAGGTCCTCGAAGAGCTCGTACTCGACGCCGAACACGACCTCGTCCATGTACTGCGCGCCGAGGCCTGGCATGATGAGCGCGACGCCGGCGGGGATGTACAGCTCCTCGTTGCCGGCGCCGAGCAGCTGGCCGCCCTCTTCCGGCACGGTCATTCCATCGGTCGGGCAGCCCGAGCCGAGCGAGGGGATGCGTGGCGTGGTCTCGTCGGTCGCGCCCGGCGTCACGGTGCCGCACTGGGTGTCCCAGTTGAAGCCCATGTTCGAGAACGTCTCACCGCCGAAGGCGCGGTTGTTGATGTCCATCGGGATCGACTCGAAGTAGCGGCCCCAGTTGCCATAGACCTTCGAGCGGCCTTCCTTGGTCCAGTCATAGAGCATGCCGATGCGGGGCGCGAACAGACCGTCCAAGGTGAGCGCGTTGGCACCGATCTTCTTGCCCGTCAGCGGATCGACGTAGCCCTGGATCTGCTCGGCGGCGCGCAGGCGCTGCTCCTCGTAGCGGAGACCAGCGTTCAGGGTCAGGTTTGGCAGGATCTGCCAGCTGTCTTGCAGGAAGCCCGCCCAGTTGAACGTGTTGGTCGAGCGCTCGAACTCCGTCAGGTACTTGCACGAGACCGGGTCGGAGCCGTTGTAGCAAGTGTCGGTGAAGTCGGGACCGACCTGCACGTACTGGAAGACTTCCCAGTTCTGGAACGAGTCGAAGATCTTGCCGCCCGTGAGCGAGCTGAAGTCGTCGAGGAAGTTGTTCTCGAAATCGAGACCGACCTTGAACTGGTGATGCCCCGCCGCCTTGACGCGCTGCGTGGCGGTCACCTTCGCGGTGTAGCGGTTCTCGGTGATGTCGTCGAGAGCGCCCGGCGAATCCATGACGTAGGCGTTGGTCGGGCAGTTCTGAATCTTCACGAACGCGTCCGGGATGAGCGGATCGGCGTCGGTGCAGTACTTCAGGACTTCGCCGCTCTCGGCCTGGTCGGCATTACGACCGATCGAGCCCAGGTCGGTGGCGTTGACGCGCGTGGCCGGGGTGTTGCGCGTCGCGGCGTCGATGGGCGTATCGACCGAGTTGCCGCGGTGCCAGCCGAGGACGACGTCGACCTCGGTCTTGTTGTTCATGAACTTCGAGTTCCACTTGAACGAGCCGTCGGTCGAGACCGACTCGTTGTCGATCTGCGTGCCGTTTGGCGTGCCCTGCGTGCCGACGAGGTGGCTGCTACCGGGCGAGCCGATGACCGAGACCTGGCCCTGGTGGTCCGGGCTCACCGCGAAGTTGACCTTGGCGGTGAACACGTACTGGGTCGAGCTGGACGTCAGGTTCCTGCGCTCGATCTCCTCGAAGATGGTGAAGCCGTTCTCGTCGATGTCGGCGACCGCGTCGCCCTCGCAGATGCCCGTCAGCTCGCACTTCGGGGTGCCGACCGTGGCGGGGTTACCGTCCGGATCGTCGCCGCTCGAGTAGTCGAAGTTGTTGCGCATGCGATCGACGCGGGTGCCCACGATGCGGGTGACCGTGGTCGAGTTGATGAGCGGCGCGAAGCCGACGTAGAACCAGA
>JBKJOI010000327.1:0-10832 GCA_046595695.1 Haliangiales bacterium
CCTGCGCTTCACGAACCACAAGCTGCAGGTGGCGGACGGGCCGTTCTCGGAGTCGAAGGAGCTCATCGGCGGCTTCGCCGTGCTCGAGCTGCCCTCGATGGACGTCGCGATCCAGGAATGCATTCGCTACGCGGACATCCTGGGCGGCACGCTCGAGATCGACATCCGTCCGCTCTTCATGCCGGCCGACCTCCCCTGAAGGTAGACTTCTCGCATGCTGTTCACCAAACAGCTGCGCGAGGGCGTCCGGCGAGGGGACATCACCTGCGGCATCCGGATCTGGACGCGCCCCCACGTCGCCGACAAGCTGTACGCGAGCGGCCTCATGACCGGCGCGACGATCTCCGCCGACGCGCAAGTCGTCTGCAACTGATCGGCCACACCTCGGCCTGCGCCACAACTTCGCCGGCTCGCTGGTGCCGCCGGCGACCTCGGTCATGGACTACCTGCAGGACGCGGAGAGCATCGCGCAGGCGACGCCGGGCAGCTACGACCACGCCGCCATCAAGTTCCTCTACGGCCTATCGCCCGACCTGCCGACGCAGCCGTTCTGCACCGACGAGCACACGCTGGTCGACCCGAGCTGCGCACGCTTCGACGTCGGCGCCAACCCGCTCGACGAGTACCACTACCCGCAGTACGCGAGCATCCGAGATCTGTTCCTCGAGCTCGGCTTCAGCATCGACTTCTTCATCGATTACTACAGCGCGGGCGTGCTCGGCTTCGTGCGCGGCACCACGAGCCCCACGGCGCTGCACGCGTGGGAGCTCGTCGGCGAGGGCATCCGGTTCTAGGCGCGACGCACGGCCGCCGCGGGCTATCCGCCCGGTTGCCCGAACGGGAACACGCTGGCGTAGTCCTCCGGGACCAGCCCACCTCCATGCCGGGTTCGGCCGGCGCCCGCGACGCCGCAGGCGGAAGCGTCAGCTCGACGGGCCCCCCCGACGAGCGCGGCGGCGTCGGCGTCGGGGCGCCACTCAGGCGTGCTGACGAACGCGAGCCCCTCGGTGAGCCCCGGGACGGCGCGCAGGCCCGGCCAAAGCGACAGATACGGCGCGCCGATGACCGCCTCGTGACCGAGTCGAGCGGGGATGCCTTTCCACCACCAGCTCTGGATCGGGTGGAACTCGGTCCGCCGGTCAGCCGTGGGCCCCGACGCCTGGCGGAAATGACCACCCAGGGAGCGGACGTCGCCTCAGCCTGCCGTTCGGACGCGCAGGCGTCATCGCCCGAGATCGCCGCCGCGCAGTCCTGAACGATCGCTGCCTCGGGGCAGCCGCCGTCGTCGAAGCAGGCGGGTCATCAGAGGCCGGCGACGGCGCGCAGGCGCGGTGCGGCCCAGACCTCGTCGAGGAAGGCACAGAGCTCGTCGTCGAGGCGGCCCGGCGCGACGCGCCACTCGGCGATCGAGCGCGCCTGCACGAGGCGCGCGTTGGGCAGCTCGCGCGCGAGCACGTCGGCGTCGCTGAAAGGATGGATGGGATCGGAGGGGTGACCGATCACCAGCGTCCAGTGGCGCAGCGCGCGGCGCTGCGCGATCGGCGGGGCCACGCGCCCGAAGGTGATGCCATCGAGCACGGCCAAAGACGCCCGGGGATCGCGCCGCACGAAGTCGAGCATCATGTCGATGAGGAACTGACTGCGCGGGATCTTGCGCATCATCTTGGACAGCAAGCGCATGCCCGGGAAGTTGATCCGTAGCGCCAGCGCCAGCGGCACGAACAGCGCGGCCGCGCCCGCCAAGCCGTTCTCGAGGACCGGCATCTCGAGCACCAGCGCGCGCACGCGGTGAGGCGCGGCCACCGCGACCTCGAGCGCCGTGTTGGCGCCCAGCGAGGTGCCGCCGATGATCGCGTGCTGGAGCCCAAGGTGGTCGAGCAGACCGAGGACGTCGCCGCCGAACTGGGTCATCGAGTAGGCGGTCATGTCGTGGGGTTGATCCGACTCGCCGTGGCCGAGCACGTCGATCGTGATCACGCGATGACCGCGCTCGGCCAGCGCGGGCGCGAGCTTGTCGTACATGCGACTGTCACAGAGCAGGCCATGCACGAGCACGAGCGGCTGGTCACCTGACCCGTACTCCCGGTAGGCGATGCGGCGACCCTTGTGTGTGAAACACTTCGCTTCAGCCAGCCTGTAATTCGACATCTATATTGAACAATGACATGTCGGTGATTCTCCGTCACGGCCGTCGATGTCAGTCTAGCAACGCGCTGGAGTTAGCTCGATATTCCGTAATTTTAGAAACAATATTTACGTCGTGATAGCCGTCGAGATCCGCAGCAGCTGCGCGCGAGATCGAGGCACTCCGGAGTGCTCGTGCGAGCTCGTGCGATCGTCGCGCTGGCGCGCACCTGGACCGACAACACCGACGGTGATCGATGGGCAGCTCGAGAGGCGATCGATCGCAGCTCCTGCATGACATGACGTAACCGCGAGGAGTAACGTCGAAAGCGGGTGGCACCGTCCCCGCCGCCCAGGAGGCACGCATGAGTCTCGAGGCGAGGCAGCGCTGGTTCGCACAGATGATGGAATCGGGCCTGGAGCAGAAGATCTTCGCTCCGACGGACGTGCTCAACCACGCCACGCCCGACGTGCTCGCAAAGAACCTGCCACCCGAGCTGCTCAGCAAGATGCTGACGTCGTCGCTCGCGGCCGGCTCGATGACCCCCGAGCGCGTGCTCGAGACGGTCACGCCCGAGGCGATGTCGCAACACCTGCCCCACGATGTGCTCTGGGACTGCATCGCCAGCGCAGCCTCGCGTGCCGGGGTGAATGGCTCGGGACGTTGACCGTGGACTTCACCAAGTTCTTCGTCGACGCGCTCGGCAGCGCGCTGCGCCTCGGGCTGGCGAGCCCCGAGGACGTCCTGCGTCATGCGACGCCCGACCTGCTGTCGAAGCATCTGCCGCGACCGCTGTGGTCGAAGCTGATCCAGGCCTGCCTGGTGGCGCCGTGCACTGACGCCAAGCTCGTCGTCGAGACGCTCGGGCTGCCCGCGATCTGCTTGCACATCCCGGCGCCGATCGTCTGGACGTGTCTGGCGGAGATCGGCGCGCGCGCGCTCGGACGCTCGGTCTCCGCGGCGCCGGCCAAGGCGGCCGACGTGGTGCGCACGCCGGCGCCGGGCGCTGCCTCGTCGGGTCCTGCGGCCAACGGCGGTGGCTCGTCGGGTCCTGCGGCCATCGGCGGTGCTCAGTCGATGCCCGTGGTCATCGCCGGTGCCGCGCCGACTACCACCGGCGCCGTCTCCTCGGTGCCCGCGACCATCGGCGCACAACCGTCGGCGCCCGCGGTGCTGCCGAGCGCTGGTGCATCGGTGTCGGCGCGTGCCGCCACGGATGCGCCCGCGCCCCTGGGCGCGCCGCCCATCGTGCAGAGGATGCCCACCGGACGCGTCGAGACGGTCGGATCGATCCCCTTGGTCAAGTCGGGACCGACGCCCCCCGCGCCTGCCAGCAATGGCGCGCGCGCGGTGACCGCCGGCGCCTCGACGCGTCGCGCGCAGTCGGCCAGCATGTCCCCGAACGGATCGAGTCCGACGCCCGCGCCCACCAAGGACAGCCGGCCCGGCACGGAGTCGGTCGAGGTCGACGTCGAGGAAGAGCAGCTCATCGACTGGGCCCAGGCCGAAGAGTCGTCGTCGAACCGCAGCGAACCCGACCGCAAGCGCTGATCACCCGCCTCCTGCCGCAACGCAACCACACCTGATCCTCGGCGCGTGCGTCGAGTCGAAGACGAAGACGACCAAGAAGCCCGCCGCCCCCACCAAGCCGAAATGTGGGATCGGGATGATGTGTGCGCTGACCTCGCACAAGGCGCGCGTGAACCTGGTCCTGTCAGGGCCGCCGGGCACCTTAGCGGATCCCGAGGCGCGCCTCGTGGGCGACGGAACGACCGGGCGTCATCTCGAGCTCCGCACGCTCGCCGATCTGCCCCCTTGACGCCGTGCGCGACTGGCTGCGCACCGCCACGGCGCGCGCGCGCCGCGCCAAAGCCAATAGATGGGCTACAGAGGCATGAAGAGGCGCTGTGCCATCGGTATCCTACGTATCTTGAATCTAGTGGATACCAAGTATCCGTCAAGTTCGAATGTTGACGGATACAACGCTCGTCCAGGGTGGGTGTTGCCCTCGGCCGCTTTTTTTGGGCTAAGGTAAGGGCTCTCCCCGAGCCGCCGTGTCCACGACGAGCAAAGCCACCAAGGCGAAGGCGCGCAAGCGCATCGCCAGCATCTTCACCTACCTGCAGGAGCTCGACCGCGTGCGCACGCCGCCCGTGGTCGACCTGGAGGAGTACGAGTGGCGCATCCGGCTGGGCGACGTGCCCGCCGCACCTTCGGTGCGCTGGGGCTCGCGCCTGCAGGCCATCGCCCCGGCCGGCGCCACGCTCGAGGACGGGCTGGTGCTGCGCGTCGGCAGGCCCGCCGAGGAGCCCTGCCCCGAGCCGCCGCCGATCCTGAAAGATCAGCTGCACCGCGGCTGGGATCAGCCCGACCGGCCCATGCGTCTGCAGACGGTCCCGCCGGCGGTGGTCGCCGAGAGCTCCGACGCGCTGCGGCTCGCGGCGGCGCGGCGCGAGGCGCTCGAGCGCTGGCGCCCCGAGCGCGAGGCGTGGGCCAGTCAGCAGCGCCCGATGTCGCTGTTCCTGCAGCTCTACGAGCTGTGGACCAAGTTCGAGCGCGAGACCGAGAAGTACCAGATCTACCTGGGCGACGGCATGCTGGTCAAAGCCGGGGACGACGCGAAGATCGCGCACCCGGTGATCCTGCAGCGGCTCGATCTGCACTTCGACCCGACCATCCCGGCCTTCACGCTGACCGAGTCCGAGGACGCGCCCGTGCTGTACGCGCCCATGCTCCGGCACCTGGACGTCGACGGCAAGACGCTCCTGCAGCTGCACCAGCGCTTCGGCGAGCAGGGGCTGGATCCGCTCGCCGGCGTCGAGCTCGACCATTTCCTGCAGTCGCTCGTGCACGGGCTGTGGCCCGACGGCGAGTACGTGCGCGACCGCGAGGCGCCGCAGAAGGCGCCCGGGCCGCGCCTCTACCGTGACCCGGTGATCTACCTGGGTCACCGCAACGCCGGCTTCGCCGACGCCATCGATCGTTACCTCGAGGCGCTGCCCGAGCTCGCCGAGCTGCCCACGGCGCTCCTGCGCATCGCCGGCATCGAGCCCGAGCCGCGCACCAGCGCGCCGCCGAGCGAGGGCCCGCTGCTCACGCGCCCGGCCAATGCGCAGCAGGAGCGCGTGATCCAGCGCCTCGCCGAGACCGGCGCGGTGCTGGTGCAGGGGCCGCCGGGCACCGGCAAGACCCACACGATCGCCAACCTCATCGGCCACCTGCTGGCGCAGAACAAGACCATCCTGGTCACCAGCCACGCCTCCAAGGCGCTGCGCGTGGTCCGCGAGCAGGTCGCCGCGCCGCTGCGCTCGCTGTGCGTCAGCGTGCTCGACAACGACGACGACAGCGCCCGCCAGCTCGACGAGTCGATCACCGGCATCCTCAACTACTTCTCGACCACCTCGCAGCCCGACCTGCGCGCCGAGATCGCCACGCTCGCGGTCGAGCGCAGCGCGCTCGACGCCGAGCGGCGCGGGCTCGCCGAGGAGCTCGAGCGCGCCACCGCCAGCGAGTACGACGAGCTCGAGGTCGACGGCCAGCGCGTGCCCATCGTCGAGGTGATGCGCGAGATGCTGGCCGCGCGCGCGCAGCACGACTGGCTGCCCGGGCCGCTCGCCGACGTCGAGCTGCCGCTCACCGCCGACGAGGTGCGCGAGCTCTACGAGCTGGTCGCGCGCATCAAGGCCGACGACGAGCGCGACCGCCAGCTGACCGTGCCGCAGCTCGATCGCCTGCCCAACCCCGCCGACATGGCCGAGCTCTGCAACGCGCGCACGCGTGTGGACGACGCCGAGGCCCTCGAGACGCGCACGCTGTGGCGGCACGAGCGCCAGAGCGACGCGCAGCTCGCCGAGCTGGCCACGCAGGTCGGCCGCGCCGCGCGCATCTTCGCCAACGCCGCGCCCTGGGCCATGGAGTGCCTGGACGCCAAGTCGCGCGGCCGCGAGGCGGCGCAGCCGTGGCGCGAGCTCATCGAGCTGATCCGCGACTGCAACACGCGCATCCCGCCGCGGCTGCGACTGCGCCAGCAGTACGACCTGCTCTACGTGCCCGAGGATCTGCCGCTCACCGAGTCAGTCGCGGTGGGTACCGAGATCGTCCAGCACTTCTCGTCGGGCAAGAAGCTGGGCCGCACGACCGCGATCCTCAAGCCGACCTGGCAGGCGTTCGCGAAGAGCTGCCTCGTCGACGGCAAGCTTCCCGACACTCACGAGCACTTCCAGGCCATCCTCGACACGCTCGAGGTCCGCGCCATGCGCGAGGCGCTGGTGCGGCGCTGGACCCAGCAGATGGCGCCCCTCGGCGCGCTCTCCGTCGCACAGCTGGGCGCCGCGCCCGAGCAGGGCGCCAAGCCCTACGTCGAGCTCATCGAGCAGGCGCTGGCCTGGGACGTCGAGCACCTGCGCCCGACCGAGGCCGCCATGGAGACCGCCGGGCTCGACTGGCCGACGATCCTCGAGCGCTCGCCGGTGCCGGCGGGCTCGTACGGTCGCCTGGTGCAGCTGAGCGCGCTCTTCGGCGAGACCCTGCCCGCGCTCATCGAGGCGCGCCGCCGCTACCGCAGCTGGAGCGAGCTCACGTCGCGGCGCGAGGCGTGGCTGGCCTACCTCGACGAGCTGGCGGCGGGCGGCGCCGCCGGCGCGAACACGCTCGTGCTCGAGCTCGCGCGCTGCATCAAGAACAACGCCCGCGACACCTACGCGCGCGCGTGGGAGCAGGCCACACGGCTCGACGGCATCCTGCCCGCGCTCGCCCGCCGCGACGAGCTGCTCGCGCGCGTCGCCCAGGTCGCGCCCGCGTGGGCGCGCGCGCTGCGCGAGCGCCAGGCGCCGCACGACGCCGGCCTGCCCGGCGGCAAGGACGCCGACGCGGCGTGGAGCTACCGCCGCTGGGCGCACCGGCTCGAGGCCGCCACTCGGGCCGACGTCGACACGCTGCAGGCGCGGCTCAACGAGGCGACCACGCGGCTGCACGAGCTGACCGCGCACTACGTCGAGAAGCTGGCCTGGGCCGCGCAGTTCGAGCGCACCGGGCTCGAGCAGCAGCAGGCGCTGGCCGGCTGGCTGGCGCTGCACAAGAAGATCGGCAAGGGCTCGGGCAAGAACGCCGCGCGCCTGAAGGAAGAGGCCAAGCGCACGCTCATCAAGTGCCGCGAGGCGGTGCCGGTGTGGATCATGCCGCTGTCGCGCGTGGTCGAGAACTTCGACCTGGCGACCACGCGCTTCGACGTGGTCATCCTCGACGAGGCCAGCCAGTGCGACATCCTGGGCCTGCCCTGCTTCGCCATGGCGCGCGAGGTCGCGGTCGTCGGCGATCACGAGCAGGTGAGCCCGTACGCGGTCGGCCACGAGCTCGACAAGATCCAGGCGCTCATCGACGAGCTGCTCGACGACATCCCCAACAAGCAGCTCTACGACGGCAAGACCTCGGTCTACGACCTGGCGCGGCAGTCGTTCGGCGGCACCATCCGGCTGCTCGAGCACTTCCGCTGCGTGCCCGAGATCATCGAGTTCTCCAACCAGCTCTGCTACGCGGGCGAGATCCGGCCGCTGCGCGAGGCCTCGACCGCGCGCGTCAAGCCGGCCCTCATCGCGCACCACGTGAAGGACGGCGACAAGCAGGACAAGGTCAACGAGGAGGAGGCGCGAGAGATCGCCGCCCTGGTCACCGCCGTCTGCGAGGCGCCCGACTACGAGGGCTGCACGATCGGCGTGATCTCGATGGTCGGCACCGAGCAGGCGGTGGTCATCGACGCCATGCTGCGGCGCAACCTGCCCGCCGCCGAGTACCAGCGCCGCCGCCTGCTGTGCGGCAACGCGTCGCAGTTCCAGGGCGACGAGCGCGACGTGGTGTTCCTGTCCATGGTCGACTCGTCCACGCCGGGCAAGCGTCTGGCGGTGCAGCGCCGCGACGAGGCGCGCAAGGTGTTCAACGTCGCGGCGTCGCGGGCGCGCGATCAGCTCTGGGTGGTGCACTCGCTCGATCCCGATCGCGATCTGAAGGACGGCGATCTGCGGCTCGCGCTGCTCTCGCACGCGCGCGCGCCCGGCGCGGTGACCGAGCACGCGAGCGCGACGCGCAAGAAGCCTCCGTCGGCGTTCGAGCGCGACCTGGCCGAGGCGCTACGCGTGCGCGGCTACCACCCGGTCCTGCACTGGCCGCTCGGCAACTACGTCATCGACCTGGTCGTCGAGGGCGCGGGCGGGCTGCGGCTCGCGCTCCAGTGCGACGGCGGCGGCGAGCAAACCGCCGTGGAACGCGCCGTCGCGGTCGAGCGGCAGCTCACGCTCGAGCGGCTCGGCTGGCGGTTCGTGCGCGTGCGCGCCAGCGCGTTCGCGCTGCGCCCCGGCGAGACGGTCGAGCGCGTGTGCGCGCGGCTGCTCGAGCTGGGCGTGCACCCGCTCGCCGCCGGGCAGGTGGCGGGCGCGGCCAGCGCGGCCCAGCCGGCGCGCGGGGACTCGCTCAAGCAGCGTATCCTGGCGCGCGCGGCGCAGCTGCGGGGCGGCTCGCGCGCGACGCTGCGCGCGGTGTCGAGCAGCGAGGGCTGAGCTCGGGCTGACAGCCGCGACAGCAGCAGCCTGCCAGTCCAGAATGGGCGCGGAGGTGAGCGAATGCGGATCGGGATCGTCGGTGGAACGGGTAAGCAGGGTACGGGGCTCGCGGTGCGCTGGGCACGCGCCGGGCACACCATCGCGCTCGGGTCGCGCGACCCTGCGAAGGCACGCACGGTGGCGGCCGAGCTGGCCGCGGCCGGCCATGGCGCGATCGAGGGCGGCGACAACGCCTGGGCCGCCCGCGAGGGCGAGGTCGTCGTGCTCACCGTGCCCTACGAGGCGCACGCCGACACGCTGCGCGGCGTCCGCGAGGCGGCCGCCGGCAAGATCTTCATCGACGTGACCGTGCCGCTCAAGCCGCCCAAGGTGACGCGCGTGCAGCTGCCCGCGGGCCAGGCCGCGGCGCTCGAGGCGCAGGCCGTGCTCGGCGAGGGCACGCCGGTCGCCGCCGCGCTGCACCATGTGAGCTCGACGCACCTCGCCGATCCGACGCACACGATCGAGTGCGACGTGCTCGTCGTCGCCGACGACGCGCGCGCCAAGGCCACGACGATCCAGCTCATGCGCGACCTGGGCCTGCGCGGGCTCGATGCCGGGCCGCTCGTGAACGCGATCGCGCTCGAGTCGCTCACGCCCGTGCTCATCCACCTGAACAAGACCTACAAGAGCTCGGGCGCGGGCGTGGTGTTCTCCAACCTGCCCAACGTCCCGCGCTGACCAACTGGCTGCAGGCGAGCGCGGCCTCCGACTGGCGGGGGTTGCGCGGCGCGCCCGCGACCCGGGGCAAGCCCTGACGCCGATCCGCGACGGGCCAATCGTTGTCAGCGCACCCTGGGCGCCAGCGGACCGGTCTCGATCTCGAGCTCCTGGACCGGCGCCTCGATACGCAGCACGACCGCGCGGCAGCCCCAGGAGCGCTGACGACCGTCGCCCACCGCGAGACACGCGACGTACGGACCCGGTGGCCGATCGTGGAACTCGAGGGGCCGGTCCGCATCGACGCCGCCGTACATGAAGGAGTCGTCTCCGGGCTGGCGCTGGCGCAGCCGCTGCTTGGCGGACCCGGCATCGGCGGGCACGTCGGTGCCGGCGAGCAGGAAGCCCTCGGCCTGCTCCATCGGTGTACCGGATGGCGGCCTGGGCACGAGCACCAGCGTCACGCCGACGGCGAGCGCGAAGTCCTGTTCGAGCGTCTGGCCCGCCGATATGGTCACCTGGCTGCGCTGCGCCTGGCTGGAGCCGCCACCGATGTCGGTGGCCAGGGCGACGGACACGTCCCAGGTCCCCGGCGGCACGGGTGCGATGAGGTAGCGACCGTCGACGGTCTGGGTGCTGAGGGTCACGCCCCGGCCAACGCCGGTACGGAGGAAGACATTGGCCACCTCGAGCTGGCCCCCGTAGCGCACCGCTCCACGCATCGCCGCGGGCCTGCCGATGCGCAGCTCCGCGGTCGCGTCACCGTCGCCCGCCGCGATCACCGTCACCGCCGACCAGGCGCGCGGCGTGATCGCCAGCAGGTGCAGCGGCGCGCCGGCGGCCGCGTGGATCTCGAAACCACCGTCGGCCCCGACACCAGCCCCGTCGGCGGCATTCAGGTGCGCGAACATCACGTGCAGGTCGGGCCCGCCGAGCACGAGCGCGTCGAGGATGGGCCGCCCGTCCTCGCCGAGCACGCGCCGCGGATGGTTCGATCCAGCGTCGGTGGATCGAACTGACCCATCGTGGTGATCTCGGGGCGCCGCCAGCCAGGTTCACGGCGACGCGGCCCCGGATTCCGCCCACCTCGGCACCCACGCCGCGCACGCGCTTGCCCGGCGACCCGGCCGTGGCGCCAGGAGCGCCCCCCTCGCCGCCCGCAGCGATCGGTCCGGCCGGCGACGGTGCCGTGGCCGGCGACGCACCGGGAACCGCGCCACTCGTCGGCGGGTCCGGCGCGGCGTTTGCGGCGGTCGACGTACCCTGCCCCCGCGGTTCACCCGCCGCCGCACCGCTCGGCGCGCCGCGCTGGCCGCCCTCGCGGCGCAGGCACAGCACCAGAGCGCCGAGCACCACGAGCAGCCCGAGCCCCAGCAGCACGATCCAGGTTCGCTTGCTCCGGTTCACCGGGGCGCGCGCGTGGTAGCGTGCGCCCCGGTGAACCGGAGCAAGCGAAC
>JBKJOI010000548.1:0-3860 GCA_046595695.1 Haliangiales bacterium
CATCGCCGATCTGTGGATGTCGAGGATCTCGGGCGTGCAGCTGTGCCGGCTGCTGCGATCCGAGCCGGCCACCGAGCATGTGCCGGTGATTCTTCGCGGACCCGACTCGCCGCGCAACCAGTTCTGGGCCGAGCGTGCAGGCGCGAACGCGTACGTCGTGGCCGGCCACATCGGCGATCTGGTGCGCGCGCTGAACGAATCCATCGCGCGCTGCCAGGCGAGCGTCGGGTTCTTCACCACCTTCGCCGGCGAGGACATCCGCGACCGCATCGCGGCGCATCTCGACGCGGCCCTGTTCGAATCGGTGCTGGCAGCGGAGGTCCGGGCGCTGGGCACCTGCGGCGCGTTCGACCGCCTGTTCGACCTGTTCTCGCAGTTTCTCTCGCGCGTGAGCAGCTACCGCTGGCTCGCGGTCTCGACCGATCTACCCGCGCGCATGGGCCTTCACTGCCGCTCCGGCTCGCGTGAAGCGACGGCGCAAGAGGCGCGCGCCGCGCTCGGCGTGCGTGCGGACGCGCTCCTGGTGCTGGTCGAGGACGACGACGCCGGGACCGGCGCGGCAGCCAGCGCTCCCATCGTGCGAACGATCGACCTCGGCGGCTTCCGGCTCGGTCAGATGGCCATCTCGCTGTCCAGCCCGCACACGCTCGCCGACCTGACGCTCACCGAGATCGTCGCGCGCGAGCTCGCCGGCCCCATCCGGATGGCCACGCTGGTGGAGGAATCGCAGCGCCTGGCGACCATGGACGCGCTGACGGGCCTCATGAACCGGCGGGCGTGCGTCGACGCGCTACGCAACGAGGTCAGCCGCTGCACGCGCTACGGGCACCCGCTCAGCGTGATCCTGCTCGACATCGACCACTTCAAGGCCATCAACGACGGCCGGGGTCACAAGGCCGGCGACGCGGTGCTCGCGGCCATCGGTCAATGCATCAAGTCCACCGTGCGCGACACCGACACCGCAGCCCGCTGGGGCGGTGAGGAGTTCGTGGTCGTGCTCAGCAGCACCGACAAGGAAGGCGGCCGCGTGCTCGCCGAGCGGCTGCGGGTCTCGATCGAGACCCTCGAGGTCGACGACAGCGCCGGCGGCTCGGTGCGCGTGACAGGGTCCGTCGGCCTGGCCCAGTTCACCCCGGGAGAGACCCTCGATGCGCTCGTCGACCGCGCCGATCGCGCCATGTACGCGGCCAAGGCCGCCGGCCGCAACAAGGTCGTCGTGGCCGATGAGCCGCCGGTGGCCGCGCTGGTGCGAACGCCCGTCCTGGTCGCCTGACGCGTTGCCGGTCGGATGGGCCTCCGGCGCGGGCTAATCCAGGAACGCGAGCTCGGTCTGCACCAGGAGATACAGCGTCCGAAGGAACGCCAGGCGTTCGTCGGCGTCGGTGAAGCGGTCGGCGAACTCGCGCAGGTTCACGCGGCCATCGAGGCGATCGTAGACGTCGCGCGGGTAGCTGCCCAGGCGGAAGGCCTCGGGAACCACGCGCGGGTTCTTCGACGCCGTGGCGGTGCGCTGCGCGTTGGGGCCGAGCCAGCCCTCGATCGACTGCGCGGACATGTGCGACGCGCCCGCGCCGAGCACCTCGAAGGCATCCAGGCCGAGCGGGAAGGCCTCGCGCAGGTTGCGGCGGCCGCGGTACCAGCGGAAGTGGCCCTTCTGCCAGGTGCAGACGTCGATGATCTTCTCGCGCACCTGCCGGGTGAGGTGGCGGAACACATCGAGCGGCTTGAGCAGACCCAGGCCGACGAGCGTGTCACCGAGCTTGCCGCCGAAGTGCGGCATCATCGCCAGCGCCATCGCCAGCTCGCCCTGCGAGATCACCTTCTGGCCGACCAGGTACTCGCCGAGCAGCTCGCGCGCCACGTTCGAAGACACGAACTCGGGGGTGCCGCCGGCCAGGTAGATCTCCTTGGTGATGGCCGAGATCTCCACGACCAGCAGCCCGTCGGCCTTGTCGACGGCGAGCTTGTAGAGCACGTGGATGGGCGAGCTGACCGCGAACTCGCCCTCCTGATCCGGGCGCTCGCCCGCGCCGACCGCGCCGGTGCGCGGCTTGGGCGCCACCGGCGAGCCCGAGCTGCGCTTCACCGAGTCGACCATCTGCGAGGGCGTGGGCCGCTTCTTCGCCGGCGGTGGCGGCGACAGGTCGAGCTCGAGGCTGAGATCCGAGAAGTCGAGATCGCCGCCGCTCTGGCGGTCCTTGGGCGGGCCGGGGGCCGCCTGGGCGGTCGGCGCGCGCGGATGCACCGGGCCGGAGGACGTGTGCTCGATCCTCACGATCGGGCCGCTCAGGTCCTCGGCCTCACTGGTGAGCTGCGCGATCGCGCCGCTCTGGTCGTCGCCCAGGTCGTCGAGGTCGATCATGAACGACTCGGGCGAGCGCTTGGCCTGCGTGGTCGGAGCGCGCGTCGAGGGCGCCGGCGCCGGTCTGGGCAAAGGTGACACCGACGCGGGTGGTGGCGCCGGAGTGCCTGGCGGCGTGCCGAGCGCGAGCTTCTCGGCCGCGAGCTTCTCGGCGGCTGCACGGCCTACCCGCGCCGATTCCTCGGCTTGCAGCGCCTTGGCCTTGGTGTCCGGGCCCGCGAGCGTGCCGGTCGTGGGCCGCACGGTGCCGGGCGAGCTCGCGCCGCCCGCGCTCGCGCTGCCCGGCAGAGGCCCAGGCAGGGGCGTCTTCTGCACGCCCGCCGTGAGCGCGTCCACCAGCGCGGCGAGGTCGGCGGGGCCGACGCGCAGCCGGTGCTGGAACAGCCACTCGTTGAGCGCGTCACGAAAACCCGCGGCCGCGGTGTAGCGATCCTTGGGGTCGCGCATCACCGCCTTGAGCAGGATCGCACGCAGATCGTCGGGGATGGCGCCGCCGTACTTCTCGAGCCGGTCGAGCTTCACGTCGCGCACCATGAGCAGGACGTCGAGCTCGTTGGGCGCGGTGAACAGGCGCCGGCCCATCAGCATCTCGGCGAGCAGGATGCCGACGGAGAACAGGTCGGAGCGCCCGTCCAGATCGCCGCCCACCACCTGCTCGGGCGACATGTAGCCGTACTTGCCCTTGAGCGTGCCCGCCTGCGTCTTCTGCTGGCGCTCGACCGCGTGCGCGATGCCGAAGTCGGCGAGCTTCACGTCGCCGCGCCGCGAGATCAGCACGTTGGACGGCGAGATGTCGCGGTGGACGATCCCGAGCACGTGGCCTTCTTCGTCGCGCGCGTGGTGCGCGTACTCGAGCGCGTCTAGGACCTCGGCGGCGATGTGGACCGCCAGATGCAAGGGCAGGACCTGCTTGCGGTGCGCGCACGCCCGCAGCAGCGCCAGCACGTCCGGTCCGTCGATGAACTCCATCGCGATGTACATCTGCTCGTCGATGGTGCCGAGCTCGAGGACCTGCGCGATCTTCGGATGATCCAGGCGTGCGGTGATCTTCGCCTCGTCGATGAACATGGCGACGAACGAGGCATCCATGGCGAGGTGCGGCAGGATCTTCTTGATGACGACCGGCTTCTGGAAGCCGTGCGCACCGACCACGCGCGCCTTGAAGAGCTCCGCCATCCCACCCAGTGCTAACCGCTCGACGAGCTGGTAGCGACCGAAGGGAATCGGGAAGGTCTCGGACATCGCCTGATTTTAACAGCTAGGACGCGGGGTTGGCCAGAGGTGACCGGGGCCGCGCGAGATGCCGGGGCGGAGCGAAACGTTTCAGACCGACCGAAAGTGATGGGGAAGGTCCGGCACGGCGCGCGGTGAACGCGCCGCACCTGCGTGGCACATTCGCGCGCCGCCGCGGGGCTTACTGACCGCCGGAAGCGCCGCTCGCGCCCGGATCCGAGCCGCCCGAGCCGCTCGAGCCGCCCGAGCCGCCCGAGCCGCCCGA